>NZ_JAUBQH010000018.1:0-104225 GCF_036701145.1 Microcoleus sp. Pol17C6 | reverse complement strand
TGCTTGGTGTAACGATCAACTGACTGACGTAGCGATCTATCGCCTGACTCTTTTAAGATACAAGGGGCGGGTTTTACCAACCATTTATGTTAGAAACCAACAATCTAATAAACCCGCTCCCGCTTGGGCAACTAAGGCAAATCAGTGCTCCCCATCAGATAAAGGTCGCACTCCCGGGCCACGCCGCGCCCTTCATTAATCGCCCAAACCACCAAACTTTGTCCCCGGCGACAGTCACCAGCGGCGAAAACTCCCGGAATGCTGGTTGTATATTTTTCGTGCTCGGCTTTCACATTGCTGCGCGCGTCGCGTTCCAATCCCAAGTCATCCAGCAGAGGCTGTTCCGGGCCGAGGAAGCCCATCGCTAGCAAGACAAGCTGTGCGGGCAAAACTTTTTCGGTGCCCGGGATGTGGTTCGGAATGAACTGCCCTTTCTCGTTTTTCGCCCACTCCACCTCAACGGTGTGCACAGCTTTGACATGGCCGTTTTCGTCGCCCTCGAACTTTGTCGCCGTGGTGAGATAGCCGCGGGGGTCGTCGCCGAATTTGGCTGCTGCTTCTTCTTGGCCGTAGTCGAGGCGGTAGACTTTTGGCCATTCGGGCCAGGGATTGTTGGCCGCCCGTTCCGAGGGCGGTTTCGGCAGGATTTCTAACTGTACCAGGCTTTTGCAGCCGTGGCGGATGGAGGTACCCACGCAGTCGGTGCCGGTGTCGCCGCCGCCGATAATCACGATATCTTTGCCTTCGGCGGAGATGAAGTTATCGTTGGTGCTCTTGTCTAAAACTGCTTTGGTGTTCGCAGTTAAAAAGTCCATTGCGAAGTGGATGCCTTTTAATTCGCGGCCGGGGATGCCCAAGTCGCGGGGTTTGGTGGCGCCGGTACAGAGGACAACGGAGTCGTATTCTTTTAGCAGTTGTTCGGCTGGTAAGTCTTTGCCGACTTCGGTGTTGCAGACGAATGTCACGCCTTCGTCTTCGAGGACTTTGAGGCGGCGCATCACGACTTGTTCTTTGTCTAGCTTCATGTTGGGTATGCCATACATTAGCAGGCCGCCCGGTCGATCGGCTCTTTCGTATACTGTTACCCAATGACCGGCTTTGTTGAGTTGCGCGGCGGCGGACAAACCTGCGGGCCCGGAACCGATGACGGCGATTTTTTTGCCGGTGCGTTTGGCTGGCGGTTCGGCAGTAACCCAGCCTTCATCCCAGCCTTTATCGATAATTGCGGCTTCGATGTTTTTAATCGTCACCGGCGGGTTGTTGATGCCGAGCACGCAAGCGCCTTCGCAGGGTGCGGGACAGACGCGGCCGGTGAATTCGGGGAAGTTGTTAGTTTTGTGGAGTCTGTCTAGGGCTTCTTTCCAGAGTCCGCGATATACGAGGTCGTTCCATTCGGGGATGAGGTTGTTAATCGGGCAGCCGCTTGCCATGCCGCTGATAATTGTGCCCGTGTGGCAAAACGGAATGCCGCAATCCATGCAGCGCGCGCCTTGGGTGCGGAGTTTGTCCTCCTCCATCGGTAGGTGAAATTCGTCCCAGTTGTGGACTCTCTCGACTGGTGAGAGTTCAGAGGGCAATTCGCGCAAGAATTCGATAAAGCCTGTTGGTTTTCCCATAGTGGTGTTCTGGTTAGAATTTACTATTCTGTCAGTTTCTCAAAGGTGAAGCTGGCGGGCTTCTGAATTAACTATTGTGATCTAAATTGTGTGCGATCGCACCTCAGATTGAGCAATTCCTACCTGGAATCTTCAATATCGCCGGGAGTCGGGGAATTGTCGCCAGCCGTAAAATATACAGCGACAGCAAAGAAAGCGGGTTTTTTACGGGGATTAAAGGTTTTAAAGGTTTTGATGCAGTATTTTCGTCCATCAAACCCGGTTTCTACATAATTTCAGCATTGCTTATTCTGGGACGATCGCATTTACCCCTACAGCCACATCTCGAAACGCTGACGGCTTAACTCGGACGGCCCGCCAGCCTCAACTTTGAAACGCAGCCCCCATTAGGAGGGCATCGAGATCCTATACAAAAAGTTACAGACCTTGCAAAATATTATTTTCAGGATATACTACTGTAAATCTGTCAGATAAGCGGAGTTTACTTTTGGAACTCCAAAAATAGGTAAATAAACTCATGAGCATTACAATTCGGAACGTATCGAAACACTTCGGCTCATTCCACGCAATTGACAACGTGAATTTGGAAATTAAAAGGGGCTCTTTAGTCGCGCTGTTGGGGCCTTCCGGTTCCGGGAAATCGACTCTGCTGAGGATGATCGCGGGGCTAGAACCGCCGGACAGCGGTGAGATTTACCTGATCGGTGAAAATGCTACTCATCAGTCGGTGCAGGAACGGCATATCGGTTTTGTGTTTCAGCACTACGCTTTATTTAAACACATGAGTATTCGGAAAAATATTGCTTTTGCGATGGAAATTCGCAAAGTTCCTAAAGGTTCTATTAGCAGGCGGGTTGAGGAACTTTTGGATTTAGTTCAGTTGACAGGTTTGGGCGATCGCTATCCTTCGCAACTTTCTGGGGGCCAGCGGCAGCGGGTTGCTTTGGCGAGAGCTCTAGCAGTTCAACCAAAAGTGCTGCTGCTAGACGAACCTTTTGGAGCATTAGATGCTAAAGTCCGCAAAGAATTGCGATCGTGGTTGCACAACCTTCACAAAGAAGTTAACATCACCACAGTTTTTGTGACTCACGACCAAGAAGAAGCTATGGAAGTAGCCGATGAAATTGTGGTGATGAACAAAGGTAGAGTCGAACAAGTTGGCACTCCTGCTGAAATTTACGACAAACCGGCATCAGCTTTTGTGATGAGTTTTATTGGGCCGGTCAATGTGCTCTCGAATGCTGCAGGTTTGTTCGCCAGCAACGGCACAACGGCTCGCCATAATGGAGCCGCTCATTCGGACGTAGTGTTTTTGCGCCCCCACGACGTGGAAATTAAAACTAAGCCGGAGTCTGGTTTTTCATTAGCAAAAGTCAGCCGCATCATTCATTTAGGGCGGGAAATACAAACCGAGTTAGTGTTAGAATCCGAGCAAGTAGTAACAGCTTACGTGAGTCGCGAGCGCTTCGATTCTCTACAGTTAACGCGAGATCAGCACGTTTACGTCAAGCCCAAACACGCGATGACTTTTCCTGCTTATTCAATTTAAATCAGCGACTGCATCTTACTCAAAATACTATCCGGGCGCTTCTACAAAACACTGCTCCCACATCGTTACCAGGCTCGTGCCTGGTAATGCTGTCTCGTGGCTCTAAATCGGAGGCAGAGCCTCCTGAAATTCATTCCCAGGCAGAGCTTGAGAACGAGAAAAACGAGAAATCCCAGGCAGAGCCTGAGAACGAGAACTAGAAAAAAGATAGGTGAAGAATATGACTGCTAACAAATTAAAGAATTTAGCAACTAGCACTTTACTTAGTTATCGCCGTTACATCCAGGCAGGATTAACACTTTGTGCAGGATTAGGATTGTCTGCGATCGCCTCTTCAGTTGCGTACAATTGGGAATACAAATCCATGCAAGCCGAACTGCAAGACCGGCTGGACAAAATAGCTACAGACATTCAGAGAGATGTTAGCGGCAATTTAGAAATAATTCGGGCGGTGGGAGCATTTTACAGCGTATTTGACGGCGTTAAAAAGCCCGAAATTAATACATTTGTTGGTCCTGCCCTGTACCGCCATCCGAGCCTGAAGGCGATCGCTTGGCTGCCCAGTGTTTCTGACTCTCCGCAATTCCTGACTGATGAAATAGATTTAGGTTTAGATTTGACTGCTAATCGGCTAGCGTTAGAAAAAGCCGTCAAAAGACAAGAAATTATCGCGACTGACCGCCAAAAATGGTCTTCACAAAATCAACCAAGCGTCTTCGTATTTTTGCCAATTTTTAGTCAAATTTCTGCTGACGACACCGGCGGCGAATGGTCACAAAAATTAACTGCTAGAAATCCAGAAAATTTGAAAGGTTTTGCATTGGGAATTTTGCTCGTTGATGCTATTGTTAAGTCAGCTTTACAGGAAACTCAACTCAACTTTGTTAATGTGTATCTTCAAGATGCTATGGCTCCTGAAGCAGAAAGATTTCTCGCCTTTTATGAAGCAAAGACTAAAAGGATCGTCACCGACGAAAACATTAAAAATCAACTCCAAATTGGGGAAAGAGCTTACTGCCCGGATGGCAGCAGTTGCACCCGCATTCTCAATATTGAAAATCGCAGGTGGTTGCTGCAACTGCGACTAACGCCAGAGTACATTAATCCTCTAAGATTTTGGCGCTCTTTGACTGTTTTAGTTTTGGGGACAATCTTAACTTTGGCGGGGACACTTTATCTAATGAGCTTGTGGAATTATACCGCTTTAATTGAAAAAATAGCAGCAGAACGCACGGCTAAATCTCAAAGGCTAGAACAAACTTTGCAAGAGTTGCAGCAAACTCAAAGCCAATTGATTCAGCAGGAAAAAATGTCTAGTTTGGGTTTATTAGTTGCTGGTGTTGCCCACGAAGTGAACAATCCTATTAGTTTTATTTACGGCAATATCCACCACGCCAGCGCATATACTAGCGATTTGTTGGAGTTGGTAAAACTCTACCAAAAACAATATTTACACCCTCCCTCTGAAATTTCCGAGTATTTAGAAAATATTGACTTTGACTTTCTCAGCAAAGATTTGCCGCAACTGCTATCTTCGATGAAAATAGGAGCAGATCGCATTGTTCAAATAGTCCAATCTTTGCGAAATTTCTCTCGCTTAGATGAAAGCGAAATGAAACCTGTCAACATCCATGAAGGCATTGACAGCACTCTGCTAATTCTGCAAAGTCGCCTGAAAGCTACAGGCGATCGCCCGCCGATCGAGATTGTTAAAAACTACGGCAATTTACCTTTAGTAGAGTGCTATGCCGGACAATTAAATCAGGTGTTTATGAATATTCTGGCTAATGCGATCGACGCCCTTGAGAGTTACAACTTCGATCGCGGGCCCAAAGCAGCGAAAGCCAATCCGATCGCGATCGCCATAACCACAGAATTTTCCATCCCCGATAAAATAATTGTGCGGATATCTGACAACGGCCCCGGTATGGCAGAAAATGTCAAAAAACGGCTGTTCGACCCCTTCTTTACGACGAAACCGGTCGGAAAAGGGACAGGATTGGGACTGTCCATCAGCTATAAAATTGTCGTAGAAAAGCACAAAGGTACGCTGCGCTGCGATTCGACACCGGGATTGGGGACGGAATTCTCGATCGAGATTCCGCTGCGGCAAGAAGTCAAACAAGCTGTACCGTTTGTTTCGCGGAAAATATCGGAGGCAGCTTAGAAAGGCTGGGGAAGGAAAATTTTTTTCTAGTAAACTACTGTAATTCGGTCGGGTTATAGTATTATATGTAATAATGCCAAAACCAATACTGCTTTATGCAGCTTAAACCGTTGGCACTGCCGATACTGTATAACCCAAACACGGCGAGACTAAATATGTTCAGTGACTTGCAAATTATTTACGAACGCGACCCTGCGGCGCGCAACTGGCTGGAAGTATTATTTTGCTATCCCGGACTGCAAGCACTTTTTTTGCACCGGATAGCAAACTGGCTTTATTCCGCTGGCCTGCCGTTTGTACCGCGCTTGATTTCCCAACTGAGCCGCTTTTTAACAGGTATTGAGATCCACCCAGGAGCGAAAATTGGTAGGGGGGTGTTTATCGACCACGGCATGGGGGTGGTAATTGGCGAAACTGCGATCGTTGGAGATTATGCTGTAATTTATCAAGGAGCCACCATTGGCGGCACGGGTAAAGAAATAGGAAAACGGCATCCAACGCTGGGAGAAAATGTAGTGGTAGGGGCCGGTGCTAAAGTTTTAGGCAATATTCAAATTGGCAATAATGTTCGGATTGGTGCGGGCTCGGTAGTGCTGCGGGATGTCCCTAGCGATTGCACAGTTGTGGGAATCCCCGGCCGCATTATCTCTCGGAAAAAGCAGGTGGAAGATGCTCAAAATTCTCAAGGTCTACCGGATTTGGAAGCTCAAGCTATTCGAGCTTTGTTCGATAGAATTAAGGATTTAGAAGATCAAGTTGCTTTTTTGAAATCTCAACTCTCTCCGAACAAAGCAACTCAATTAGAGCAAGCCGAGAAAGAAAAAAATGAATTATTCCTGTCTTCTGATTTATTTATTACACAGTTTTTAGACGGTGCAGGAATCTAGTAAAGCTTCAATTTATATAGATTTTTCCCCGCAACACTATCCTGCTGCCATTGTACAGACTAACTTTGGTTCCTTAAGTAACTCGCTATGACTATTGCTTCTCTTTCCACTAAAACTTTTGATGAAACCAGCAGACATATATTTTCTCGTCGCTCGCACTTGCCCAACAGAAGCAATGCTCTGTGGCGAATTGAAAGTGGAGTAGTGCGAACTGTAACGTGGCTTGAAGATGGCACAATTATCACCTTGGGATTGTGGGGGCCTGGTGATACGATCGGCAAAGCGATATCAAAATGCGATCCTTTTCAAATTGAATGCCTCACTAAAGTCGAGGCAATTTTACTATCGGGCGATCGCTGGCTAAATAGAGATATTTTGCTCAATCACATTCAGCAGGCTGAAGACTTTATGGTAATGCGAGGTTACAAAAGAGTTGATTTTATGCTCTATCAACTATTAACTTGGCTGGCTAAGAGGTTTGGTTCTGAGGTAGAGCAAGGACATTTGATCGATATGATTTTAACGCATCAGGACATTGCAGAAATTATCGGTACAAGTCGGGTAACTGTCACTCGCACCCTCGGTCATTTTGAGCAGCAAGGCTTGATCGATCGTCTGCCTCTCCACCGGATCATTTTACAACCTTCTGAGGTGTGGCACTACGAAATATAAAAGGTTATTAACTGTTAATATTTTACGAGCGCCGATGTAGGTGATAGGAATGCGGTGCAAAAGAATTTATTTGGTGACAATGCGATATTAGAGCCAATTCAGAGTTTTCTAGACAACAAATAATTTGTATCGAATTGGCGTTAATTAAGTTTTCTCATCGACTCGTCAATAAGTTCAAAAGCAAAGGCGACGATCGCACTTGCTTTTTTCTTTGGGTTGATTTCTTTCTTCTCACTGCCGACAGATGCGATATCTCGCACCTGTTGACTACCCTTAAGTAGGTGAGTATGAATAAACTTAACGATGAGACAGCATATATCCACCTACCTACTTAATAGTTACTTTAAGGCGGCGGTATTGCCTTTAATATACTCGCTCCCTGCAACATTTGAGACTCTCCTGCTCTACCCGCTTCTGGGTCTTCCCAAGACGGTGCAAAGGGTGGAACCAAGAAGGGGCAAGCTTTCCACCCACCCTGTACCCCCACGCCGAGCATCAGGCAGTTTCCGCCCCTGTGCCCGTGCTGCTCGTAATACCGACAATGCCGACAGCTTAAACCTACATTTACGTTGCTCACGGGATTTCTCCAACCGTTTTTGTAATAAAAATATACTAACACCTGTATACCTACCGGAATTATGTACTATTATATAATGTACAATTTAAACTCGATCGCCAGTGGGGAATGTGGAACTATCTTCTAGAGTACAATATGCCCTGTTAGCCCTCTTGGAACTGGCGAGCCACCACCCGAAGGATTCGCCCCTAACAGTAAGCGAACTTACTGCTTCTCAAGAGATACCGGAACGCTATTTAGACCAAATTCTTGCCGTGCTGCGGCGTGCAAGTATTGTCCAGAGTCTGCGGGGTGCTAAAGGCGGTTATTTGCTGGCGAAAGAGCCCTGGCAGATTACTTTGCTAGAGGTGTTTTCGACACTCGAAGGCGACGGCAGCGGTCCGACCCAAAAAGTTTCGGAATCTGTAACAATAGAAAAAACTGCGGTGCTAGAAATATGGCAGGAAGCTCAACAGGCATCTTGGTCTGTTTTGGGGAAATATACATTACAAGATTTGTGCGAACAGCGGGATGTTCGCAAACAAGCACATCCCATGTACTACATTTAAATGGAGAGAAATTAAGCCATGAGAATTGCTAAGGATGTTACAGGAATAATTGGGAGAACTCCTTTAGTTCAGCTCAATAAAATTCCCCAATCCGAAGGAGTAGTTGCTCAAATTGTGGCCAAATTGGAAGGGATGAATCCGGCTGCTTCGGTGAAAGATCGGATTGCAGCGAGCATGATTCAGGCGGCAGAAGATGCGGGGTTAATTCAACCGGGTAAAACTATTTTAGTTGAACCGACTTCAGGCAATACTGGAATTGCTTTGGCAATGATCGCAGCGGCGAAAGGGTACAGTCTGATTTTAACGATGCCGGATACGATGAGTACGGAACGCCGATCGATGCTGAAAGCTTACGGAGCTCAGTTGGAATTAACTCCGGGACATGAAGGGATGTTAAGCGCGATCGCCCGTGCGGAAGAAATTGTAGAAGAAACCCCCGACGCTTTCATGCTGCAACAGTTTCGCAACCCCGCTAATCCGAAAATTCACCGGGCAACCACGGCCGAGGAAATTTGGGAAGATACAGAGGGTAAAGTAGATTTTTTAGTTGCTGGAGTTGGCACCGGCGGTACGATTACTGGAGTTGCTGAAGTAATTAAACCGCGAAAGTCTAGTTTTAGGGTAATTGCAGTTGAACCCGCAAGCAGCCCCGTGCTTTCGGGAGGCAAATCTGGTGCTCACAAAATTCAAGGGATTGGTGCAGGATTCATCCCGGAAGTGTTGAAACCAGAGTTAATTGATGAGGTGATCGCAGTTAGCGACGCAGATGCGATCGCGTACAGCCGCCGACTTGCCAGAGAAGAAGGATTGTTGTCAGGAATTTCTGCAGGCGCCGCTTTGTGTGCCGCAATTGAAGTCGGCAAGCGTCCCGAAAATGCTGGAAAATTGATAGTTTTTGTGCAGCCTTCTTATGGCGAACGCTACCTCAGTACAGCCTTGTTCAAAGATTTAGAATTGCCGACGATCCGCGAACTCGAATCATTAGTCAGCAATTATTAAATTGTAGTAGGGGCGAGCTTCATTACAGCGACATTGCTATCAGCTTAACCCGAAAGACCGCCAGGGAATTAATTCCCTGGCTCAAAGCGAAAGTCCTCTTCAGAGGACTAATGAGTTAATAGTCCTCTGAAGAGGACTTCAGCTTTGAGGCAGGGGTTTAAACCCCTGCCGGACTGCACCGAAAGCCCATATTTGTTGACCGCAATACTGCTGACCTTACCCTACTTTTCAGACTTGATACAACTTCCAACTAGCCATCGCCAACATTCCGTAAATAACAAACTTTAGCGGGCGTTGAGGCATAATTTGGCAGAATTTAGCACCTACCAAAACTCCCGGCACCGAACCCAACCAAATTGGCAATACTAAACTCCAGTCTACTGTTCCGAGGCTGAGGTGTCCCAGAGATGTAAACATCAACAAAATTGCGGCCTGGGAAATATCTGTACCCACCAATTTAGAAGTATCCAGGCGGAAAAAAGCAATCAGCAACAGTGCAAACATCGAACCGGAAGACACGCTAGTGATTCCCACTATGCAGCCTAAAATTGCTGCCGCACTCACAGTACAAATACGGCCATAATTAGTATTTAAGTCCCATTTTGGGGTCGCAGGCAATTTAAACTTAGGGAAAAATGTTTTGACCACTAATTGGGTCAGCGATAAAGCGACAATTAGGGCGATCCCTACTCCAAGAACACGCAGCAATATGCTGTCTAAGTCCTGACTGCCGCTGGATTTGATGCAGTGTAAAATCCACACGCCAGTCAGCGAACCGGGTACGCTGCCCAAAGCCAGCCACTTAACTATTTGCAAGTCAAGGGTCTTTTGCTGCCAGTGTTTGAAGCCACCAACAACTTTCATCAGTGTAGCAGCTACCACATCCGAACTAATAGCAATTGATGCTGGAATTTGGAAAACAAAAATTAACATTGGGGTGATGAGCGAGGCTCCGCCAACTCCGGTCAAACCAACGATAATGCCCACAAAAAAGCTGAGAAACGATAGTAATAAGTAGTTCACGGTTATGCCCAAAAACTGTGTATTTAAGCGCTGCCCACCAACAAATAGATAACTTGGGCGGCTAGAACAACACAGCTACACAGGCTAAATATCACTTGCATTTCAATATGCGTTGCCAGGAGTTTTGCTTTTCAACGCTTGAGATTTACCGTCTCTTAAGCTACAAAAAACTTGGTAAAAGTAAGTAAATGCAAATCAATCCAACTACAAAAATTGTAGTGTAAAAGCTCCCTGATTTTCTTATATGTACCTGTGTAACTGATGAAAAACCCTGGATTCATTTATGGGGTTTATATTCGGCGTTCTACCTTGAAGTGACGAGCGTCACAGGTAAAGCAGAGCTGAGGTTAACCGACTGCTGGCCGGCAAAGAAATCGGGAGTTTCGAGAACATTAAAATGAATCAATGCCACAATGACAAGAGTGAAGGCGGTTGATGATACTAAACCCGTCAATAACTCTTTTTTGAGGTTTTTGTCCTTGGGTTTTTCTGTAAAAACATCTAAAGTTCCTAGCTGCATCAACAGAATTCCCACAATATTGGAAAGCCAGTAGCCGACTATTGTGCAAGGAAACAGTAAATCTGCGGAAAGCCAACTACAGATATACCCAAAGGCGTAGGCAATTGGCAGATTGAAAAATATGTCGTTCCACCAACACAGGGGTGATAGCAAATATCCAATTGCCAGAAGCAACCCGCCTCGGATCTTTTTAAACCAGACTTCGTTAAAGCCCTTAGCTTCTGGCAACTGTTGGGTCAGTTGTCCTGCAAGCTGGTACTCTTCAATGACTTTTTTAGCGTTTTCCACGTTAATAGCTCATTACTCGATCGACTTACCGTAGTTTAACAGCCCAAATCAGTTATGTCTAGTAAGTCGATAAAGTTACCGTATTTCCGGGGCGATCGGCTAAATCTAGTTTTTTCCCGGTACAAAAATATCTATCCGGGAGAGGTTGTTGAGAATGCTGGCTGGTGATGATTTAAGCGCCGATCGAGAAATTGAAAGCTTCAGGCAAATGCTTGACAGTTTGCCAAAGATATGCAGTATCGATGCCCCAGTAATATTGCAGGTAAACGAGCAAAAGCCCGATCGCGACTGTCACGCCCAGCAATTTAGGGACTATTTTCGCGACAGTCTCCAGCACTACGAATGCTGCCCAGATAG
Organism: Microcoleus sp. Pol17C6; assembly: GCF_036701145.1. NCBI lineage: Bacteria > Bacillati > Cyanobacteriota > Cyanophyceae > Oscillatoriales > Microcoleaceae > Microcoleus > Microcoleus sp. Pol17C6. The sequence continues at coordinate 93,022 of NZ_JAUBQH010000018.1, read as the reverse complement.
CAGCACCTAAGATGAGAATGGAAGCGATCGTGGCAACTGTATCGCTGTTCATAATTAACTCCTGTTGACAATCAATCGGGTATAACAGAACTACTTGGGCTCAGGGCGATTGCCAAAATCGAATAAATTACTCCAATTCCCAATAAGCCCACAGCGAAACTGAAAAATAAAACCATGGCGTCTGGGGGATTGTAGGTATCGTGGTCAATTTGGTGGCGAACGGTGAAGTAATGCTTAGTTGAGATTAAGACTGTCACCCAACCTATTAGAGAGAAGATTAAACCCAACTTCCACCCAATCGCCTGACGGTAATCTACGGGCATTTGCACGACGCGAAGTCGGATGATGACGACGCCAAAAGCCATGAGGGCGATCGCGGCCCGCATCCAGGCTAAGAAGGTGCGCTCATTTGCCGATCGATCGATCGCCCGCGACAGATTTTGCTGCTTTGGTTTCTCATCATCTACTTGCATCGGTTTGAACGATAATTGCACGCGGTCGAACTCTTTAATATTCATATTAAACCGCCACCATTATTCAGGTGCCATCAAACCAAATGAGCTAGAAGGAACGGTGAACATATAATAAATTACCCCAGCCCCTAGGATGGCGATCGCGAGGCTGAACAGAATTACCCAGCGATCGGTAGGTTCATAAGTATCGTAATCGATATCGTGACGGACGCCAAAGTAGTGCTTAGTTGAGAATAACACCGTCAGCAAACCCACTGCTGAAAAAAGCAAACCCAACTTCCAGCCATTGCCGGGAGTTGGGAGTAGAGGGGGATGAAAGGTGCGAAGGCGCACGATAACTACGCCAAAACCCATCAGCGATATTGCTGTCCGCATCCATGCTAAATAAGTACGCTCGTTTGCCAAGTGATCCCGCACCCGCGACGGATTTGGTCGCCTAGTCTTTTCTGTATTTACTTTTGTGGATTTCCAATTTAATAGCATAGATCAACCTTTTAATTTTAACGGGAAATAAGAAGGTAAACCGATATATTTTCTCTGGGACGATTATCCGCCGGGGAGCGCTCCCCTCCCCGGCGGTTCTTGCGTTGCAACGGGCTTTAAACAGCCGATCGCATTACAACTTCACCAAACCTAATCATTTTCCTCAGTAGGTGCGTTGGGAACTTGCGTATCTATGTACGCCTGAGTCACATCAGGAACAAACCAATTCGCATCCCCAGGCTGGAAAACCTTAGCAGTAGGAACGTTGAATTCTACAGCCCCCGTATCGGGATTAGCTCTCGCTACAACTTGAGTTCCGTCAACTATCTTAACAGCTAGACCGCCAGTCAATTCTTCTGAAGGTTGATCGGTCGTTCTTAAATCGGTTGCTTTGATATCGCTGGGTAGATAAATTCCATCGCAATCCCATTTATGTTCAGTTGTTTGGCCGTCAGCTAGAAAATAAAGGGCATTCTCGTAAGTAGAAGAAGCGGCTTTTTTGCGTTTCGGCCCGTAGACAGCCAGGGTTTTTCCTGTCTCGTTGCGGCACTGACCCCAAGGCTTTCCAGTTTCTAAAGTGTATTTTTGAAACTCCAATTGAGAGATTTTTTGCTGAAGTTGCTCAGGGGTATAATTCTGGGCGGTATCGGGTGCGTCTTTGGCTGCCTTGAGAGTGTTCAAAGCTTGAGTCACCTCTATGTAGTCGGGATTGCTCGCATATCTCGGCGTTTTTGGAGCGTCGGCCCAGGACGGGGGAACGAATACTAAATTGGCGACCATTACCAAGAGCACTAAAACAAATTTGAAGATTTTCACAATTTTTCTCCTTTTCTAGATTGTCAGGTTTTTTCCAACTTTCTGTTTGCTTGCTATTTTAAGACTTAGGCAAAAACGAACTATCTTTAACTGGTTTGCCTGAAAAACCAAATTTGGCAGAATCGAAAAATCGGGTTTTTTAGGATTAGACCTCTTGTCAAATTCGAGCGGCGTGGGGTAGTGGCGAAGTGTTCTGGCGATATTTTAAGGATTACTCCTCAAGTTTTTAGCTGAGTTGGATTCACCACTACAGTATTATTGAAATGAAAGGTATATTCTTGCCTAAGTCTGGCAATTTGCTAGCTCACAAGATTGCTTGAACTTTAGTCAAAATTCCAGGCTAAATTAGTTTGAAGCTGCTTTTAGCTCGGTCAATTAGTTCATTATTAACTTAGCATACTGGGTGATATATGGCAAGTAATTTAGACACGATTTTAAGCCAACAATTGGCAAGGTAAAAATGATGAGTTAGAACTTATGAAGTTCGGAAAAATTATCTACCTCTAGAGGGATGTAAGTAGCGAAACCGAGGCTAATTCTTAGTTAAATTGAAATGCCGGGAGCAGGCGATAAGTACCGCTTTCAATCAGAATGAATATTCCCAAACCAATCAAGACAAAAGGGACAACAGCCTTGGTATAGCGCGTCAAAATAGGGGCGATCGCCCTTTGGCGAGTTAATCGGTACGCGACATAAGACCAAACACCTACCATCACCGAGAAAACCGCCAAAATCACCACCAAGCTCGGCAAATCGCTGCTAGCAAACAGCGGCAAATAAATACCGATGTTGTCACCCCCGTTGGCCACTGTTACCGCAGCCACATTCAAAGTTTGGGGATTGAAAAGATTGGCGAGTTTTGACACAGCAGATGAGTTGGATTGACGGTTAAATTCGCCCGATACTGCTTGTACGTCATTTTCCTCATTTTCTGGCTTGACTAAGTGACTGATGCCGATCGCGATCGGAAGCAAACCCAGCAAGCCAATCCAAGCTTTCGGCACAATTAAACCGCCAAAAAAACCGGGCAAACTAGCAGCGATAAGTGCTGCAAATCCGAGGTACTTACCGACAAAGATATGCCGGGGGCGGAAAGTATCATTTACCTGGGCAAAGAACAGCATCGAAAGCACCATATCGTCTATATTGGTTGCGGCAAAAGATGTAATTCCGGCAATAATCGCTGCTGCAATCCAATTCATGTGCTGTCCCTGCAATTTTTCTAAACTTCCGTTTCGCTGGCGTTACTTCTGCTCATAGTTATCAAACAGAAAGCGCAACCAACTAAAGATATTATACTTAAAGTTGGGCTTGCCAGAGTGCCACTTTTAACCAGAATCGCCATTCCCAATCCGATTAAAACAAAAGGTACTAATTGATTGCCGTAGCGAGTCAAAGTATCCGCGATCGCCCGCATCTGAATTAACCGATAAGCAGCGTAGCACCAAACGCCCACCATCCCGAAGAATACAGTGAGAACTACCGCCAAACTTTCTAAAGTATTGCTAGCAAAAAGCGGCACATATATCCCGATATTGTCGCCCCCATTTGCCACCGTCACCGCTGCTACGCTGTAAGTTTGAGGAGACAGAAAACTGCTAAAAAAAGATTTTTCAGATTGCTCTAATTCTGCCTCAGCTTCCGAATCGTCAGTTTCTGGATTCAACAAGCGGCTAAGCCCGATCGCAATTGGCAGCAAACCGAGCATTCCGATCCAATCTGGCGGAAAGATTAAGCGACCAAAAAAACCCGGAAGGCTAACCAAAACCAGTGCAGTAAAGCCCAGAAACTGACCGAAGACGATATGCCTGCGCCGAAATACTGCATTCACCTGCGAGAAAAACAGCAGCAGAATCAGAATATCGTCTAGATTCGTAGCTGTAAAAGCTGTCATTGCCGTAGAAATTGCTGTTAGTAATTCGTTCATTTCTGTGTCTCCTTAATTTCAGCGGTCTTTGCGGTTGCTCCCGCAGTCCGGCAGGGGTTAAAACCCCCGCCTCAAAGCTCAAGTCCTCTGAAGAGGACTGAAGAAATTATTAGTCCTCTTCAGAGGACTTTTGCTATTAGCCAGGGAATTAATTCCCTGGCGGTCTTGGCGGCTAAATTAACATCTATAAACACCGCCTTGCAACTAATCAAAGCCTTGATTGTCGATCGATACTGCTTTCAATCGAACACCGCCGTAAATTGCATTTTCTTCCTCGAACTTGGCATGAATTGCGTCAATACCCTGCTGCATCGATCCCGTCAGTCCAGGATAGCGCCGCCGCTGCAAGAAAAACCACCCGCAAGTAAGCACCAAGTAGATCAAGAACAAGTAAGGAAACGCATCGTAAGGAGCTTCGGGAACTGGGAACATAGTGCTGCCTGGAATGCCCACACTTCCCGCAATCGGAATCATCATAAATGCGATCGCCGCCACCGAGAACGCTACATCCTGCAGGCGCAATTTACGAATTTTGTGCAGGTAAACCGGAGCCGCGATCGAAATCAAGATGTATACCGTTAAAAATCCGTAGCTGCAAATTGCCCCCAAATAACCCATACAATCAAACAGTTTGATGTTAAACATAGACATCACAGCAGGCACCAAAAATGTCATAAATGTACACATTGTTACTGCAACGTGGGGAGTTCTATTAGATGAATGCGCTACACCTAATGAAGAGTGAAACAAACCGTGCCGCGCCATCATAAAAAACACTCTCGCCGCTGGATTGATGCTGCCGAGCACGCAAGCAAAAAAGCTAAATAAAGCGCCTAAAGCCACTAACTCTCCCAGCCAGCCCATGCCGACTTGTTGCGATAGAAAAGTCAGAGGTTCTTCACTATTAGTAATAGAAACTCCAGTCCCGCTAAAACCCAAAACCTCAATATAGGTCATCAGAACGAAGAATAAGCCTGCCATGACAGCACTGCCCATGACAGCCCTGGGGATATTTTTTAAGGGTTTTTTCGCTTCGTCGCCCAGAGATGTAGCACTTTCAAAACCAGAGAAACCAAACATTACTAAGACAAGTCCCGTCGCTATGTTCCCCGGAGTTACGCCTTCCAAAGTTAATTGGGACATATCCAGGGCAAAACCTTTGTGCGCCCAGATGATCATTCCCAAAATAAAAATCGCTCCCACTGATACCCCCTCCAGCCACAGCATCGCCATAGCTGAAAGCTGGATATCTTTATAACCTGCATACCAAGCAACGCCGGCCCCGATCGCTAACAGCGTAATCGGTGACGGATGGATGCCTAAATGACCGATGAAAGTACCCGTAAAGTTAGCAAAACCACACAAAACGGACATCGCAGTAAATAGATAAGCCAGTACCAAACTCCAGCCGCAAATTACGCCGGCAGTCGGGCCTAGTCCTTTAACAATATAAGAATAAAGAGAACCTGCAGAAGCCGATCGACTCGCAAATTGGTTGATATTGATGCTGACAAATACTAGGCCTATCAAGCCGATGAGAAAGCTCAGCCAAGTCCCGTTACCCGAAAGAGCTACAATTAACCCTAGATTAGATGCGGGTATAGTTGTAGGTGCAATGACGGCAAAGGATTGAGCTAAAACCTCCCCGAAGGAGAGGCAGTCCGGCTTTAAGCCGTGGGGACTGTGATTTTTTGGCGTTTTCTTAGTCATTTATCTTCTCTCTTTTTGTCGATCGACTTTTGGCGATCGGCTTAAACTTGTCGGTGCTGCTTCAGCATGGGGCCCTGCGTTAGAAGCTTAAGTATCAGCTTAAGGCTCTTGAGGGGTAGAATCAAATGTTGTTTTTTATCGAATTAATAAATACAAGTGATGCAGTGCCGTGGCCAAAAAACTGTTGGAAGACGAGACGTATCTATCGCCACCAGATCCAACCCTTGAGGTTAAAAGGAAACTTCAAATAGCGGCTGGCAACCGTACTTTCTTGGTAATTCCAACCTGTACAAGATAGTGGACAAGTTCAGGTCAAAGCTTAGCCGCAATAGATTTTAGTCTCAAAAAATAACTGTATTTAGTAAAAGGGTACTCAGCATGGCCGGAATGACACTTGACCAACTGCGAGTTTTTCTAGCTGTCGCGGAACACCTGCACTTCAGCCGCGCAGCCGAGGAACTTTACATCACCCAACCCGCTGTCAGCGCGACAATCCAAAGCTTAGAAGCGCAATACGGAGTAAAACTATTTCACCGCATCGGCCGCCGGATCGAAATCACAGATGCTGGGAAGTTGCTACAAGTTGAAACTCAGAAAATTCTCGACCAAGTTGCTTTGACTGAGAGAGGTTTGCGGGAGTTGAATGACTTGCAGCGAGGCGAATTAAACTTGGGTTGCAGTCTGACCATTGGCAATTATTGGTTGCCTGATAAACTTAGCAAGTTCAAGCAAAAATATCCTGGTATTTGCGTGAATTGTACTTTGGCAAATGCCGAAGAAATTTGTGCGGGGACGGCGACAGGAACATTTGATTTGGGTTTAGTGACGGGAGACATCAAAGCTTCGCTTAAGATCACTCTGGAAGAAGAAGTTGTAGGCAGCGAACGCTTGCTGATTGTAGTTGGCAAATCTCACCCTTGGTTTGAACGTGCAGATGTGAGTTTAGCGGAAATTGCGGAAACGGATTGGGTGATGCGAGAAGCTGGTTCTGGAGTTCAGCAAATGTTGGAACAAGCTTTGCAAAGTTGGGGCATTAATCCCAATGAATTGAATGTAACTTTAGTTTTGAATAGCAGTGAAATGGTAAAAGCAGTGGTGGAAAGTGGCACAGGTGCAGCCGCTATTCCTGAATTGATGGTAAAAAAAGAATTGCAGCTATCTACACTGCGAGCGATTAAAATTATAGATAGCCAACCAAGTTCTAATGTATGTTTTGAAATAATTAAACCAGTTTTAAAACTGAAGCACAGACAGCGTTTTCAAACTGCAATTACTAAAGCTTTTGAACAGATATTAACTTAAGGTGCTGGTAATTGCTAATCGATCGCTTACGCACCAATACTCAAGAAACCAGTTTTTTTACCAACATAAAAAGCTAAACGCCGTGTATTTTTGTAAAAAACCCGGTTTCTCCCCAATCGTGCGTCCAGGAGTATAATTATCTCTCAACCAATTTCCTCAAATCCAATAAATTTTTACCCCCATCACCAACAATCAGCGGCAATTTCCCATCCCATTTTTCTATAGCCTGCCTTTCCAAAAGTTCCGGAGTCAAATTGTCCCGCAGCAACCTTTGCACTTCGGCTTCTCCCTTGGCTAAATTCACCTTAGCCTCGGCCTGTTTTACTGCCTTCAGCGCTAAAAACTCCCCTGTTTTTGCCTCCTGTTCGGCAATTTGTTTCGCCTCCACGGCCTCGCTAAACCGCTCCGAAAAGTGAACGTGTACTAAAGAAATATCGTCAACGGCAATGTGATATGTAACCAGCCTCAAGGTCAAAGAATCATCGACTGCGGCTTTAACTTCTCCCCGTTTAGTAATAATTTCTTCAGCCGTGTATTTTGCCATCACTGCTTTTAATACTTCTTCAACCGCCGGATCTATAATGCGAGCAACGACTTCCTTCTCGTCACCTATTTGTTGAAAAATAGCATTTGCTTCTTCTGGGATAATATGCCAATTTAGCGCTACATCCGTGAAAACATTTTGCAAATCTTTTGAGGAGGCTTCAGCGGAACTTTCCTGTTTTTGCACCCTGACGCTCAACTTTTTTACACTATAAACTGTGGGGACTATTACGTGAATTCCTTCTCCGAGTACCTGTTCTTGCACTTTACCAAACTGCATCACCACGCCCCGTTCTCCAGCGTTGACAATGACAAAAAATTTGGACAAAATAGCTAAAAAAACTATCAATAGACCTAGTTTAACAGCTATGTAAACATCATTATTTTTTTTATTGCTTGGTTTGAGTGTGTCAACGTTACTGCTGGATTCTAAAACCATGTTTCACCCCGATCGCACTTAATTGTCTGCTCAATATTGACTTAATAGGTATTCTATTTTCCGGCCATCAACAACTGTTCAAAATCCGCTGCTGCCAAAGGAGGACTAAACAAATATCCTTGCATTATATCGCACTTATAGCGCCAGAGAAAATCTTTTTCGGTTTCTGTTTCAACTCCTTCGGCAATTACCTCAAGACAGAGACTGTGCGCCATTTCAATAATAGCTTTCACAATCGCTGCATTTGTGCAACCATCGGTGATATTGCTGATAAAACAGCGGTCTATTTTTAAAGTATCGAAAGGGTATTGCGTCAGATAGCTTAAAGAAGAATACCCAGTTCCGAAATCGTCAAGAGATATACAAACTCCCAAATTTTTCAAGTGTTGCAAAGTCGCGATCGCACTTTCGGCATCTTCTACCATCAAACTTTCTGTCAGCTCTAATTCCAAACTGCTCGGTTCCAAACCAGTTTCTGCTAAAATTTGGGCAACTCTGCTGCTGAGATCCGGTTGGTGAAATTGGCGCGGCGACAGATTCACAGCTATTCGGAGCGGAAAACCAGCATTTTGCCAAACTTGCATTTGCTGGCAGGCTGTCTGCAAAACCCACTCGCCTAACTCTACAATGAAGCCAGTTTCTTCGGCATGGGGAATAAATTCTGCAGGCGAAATTAGCCCTTTTTCTGGATGTACCCAGCGCAGTAAAGCTTCTGCGCTCATAATCTTACCTGTCTGGACATTGACTTGCGGCTGATAGTAAACTTGGAATTCTTCTCGTTCCAGTGCGTTGCACAAACGGGTTCTTATCTGCTCTAATTTGTCGGCAGTATTTTGGATAAATTCGCTGCTTTGCGATCGCAAAGTATTGTACTGTTCTGCGACAGCTTCTTGTTTTTTCAAACGGCTCGATACCGCGCCCACCAGTTCAGCTTTACTAAAAGGTTTAGTCAGGTAATCATCTGCTCCCAATTCCATACCTTGTCGCATTTCAGAGCGATCGGCTCTACCGGTGAGAAAAACAAAAGGCACTGTAGCAGTAACAGGATTAGATCGCAAGGCCATCAGCACCCCATACCCGTCAAGTTCTGGCATCATCACGTCGCAAATAATCACGTCGGGAACATTTGACACTGCCGCATATAAACCTTGTGCTCCATTTTCTGCACCCCTCACGTCGAAACCTTCAGCTTTGAGGAGTTTGAGAATATTCTCGCGAATTACTTGCTCGTCCTCAATCACTAGAATCTTTTTCATACGTCATTCCCTGAAAGCGATATAATTGATAGGCGTTACTGAACGCGATAAGCGTCCCAATAACTGAGAACGCACAGCTCGATGGGCCCAACAGCGGAATATTTTCCGACACAAATAGCAAACACCGGAAAAACGCTAATTTTTCAAGCACAACTAGATTAATGTTTCTCTGGTTACTCAGTGCCGTCCGTATTATTACGAGGTTAATTAATAATCTCTCAACTAATTCTAGGCGATCGATAGTTAGCAGCGCCTTAAATAACTGCTAAACTAATTGTGCCACCTGAACGATTGTCTGCAAACAATCTCAGCCTATTTATACCAGTTGCCAAAAATAATGCAACTGCAAGCAAGTTCCAAACCCTTGCGGAGTCAGTCTTCCCCATTCTTCAATGTAAAATCTAAACTTTTAAATCTCAAATGGTATTACCTACTGGATTCCCTGAACCCGCACAGATTGGGGTCATAGAAGTTAAGCAATATCCTCACTACCGCGCTGTCACCTACACCCACGCGGGCGATTTGCGACAAGCAACTGGCATCGCCTTCAATCCCTTATTTCAACACATCAGCAACAACCAAATAGCGATGACAACGCCAGTAGAAGCGCGCTACACGGAAACTTCCGGGCAAATCGATGCAGTTCCCCAAGCAGAAGTTTCGTTCCTCTATCCCGCACCAAATATCGCCCCCAGCAGCGTTAACTCCGCTGTAGAAGTCACAGATACTTCTCCGATGACAGTTGTCAGCATCGGCGTGCGCGGGGCCTACACTTGGGAAAGCTACGAAAATAACCTCCAGAAACTCAAAGATTGGCTTCAAGAACATCCTGAATACGAAATAGTCGGGCCACCGCGCCGCTTTTTTTACAATTCCCCGATGACGCCGGAAGCAACTAAAATCAGCGAGGTACAAATTCCGATCAAGTGCCGCTGACGTGAACAACTAATTCGCGAATGTGACCCCGCTGGCGATGTTCCCACAGGTAAATTCCCTGCCAAGTTCCTAACAGCAACCTGCCGCGATCGATCGGGATTTGTTCAGAAGTATGAGTCAGCGCAGTGCGAATGTGCGCCGGCATATCGTCTGGGCCTTCCGCATCGTGAATGTAGCGATCGCCCTCCGGTACCAGTTTAGCCAAAAAGTTAGCCAAATCCTTAAGTACATCCGGGTCAGCATTTTCTTGAATCACCAAACTAGCAGAAGTATGGCGCAAAAATAAACTACAAAGTCCGGTTTTAACACCTGAATTCGCCACCACATCTTCTATCTTAGGAGTGATTTTGCACAGAGATTTCCCTGTAGTTTGAATCTTGAGTATCTGTTGATAGTGATTCATTCGATTTTAGATTTTAGATTTTGGATGAGACTGATGCAAAAGTCTTATTTCGGCGGAGGTAGACTTTGTTTGTGTAAGAGCGATTTCTAATCGCACTTATGAAAAATAGTCTACAACAGCTTGGGCGATCGCCTCCGTACCATTTTTATCCAATTTATCCGACAAACAGGGCGGATGCAGCGGTTGTCGCAAAAACTCCCACTCCCCCTCAAAAAATTCCGTCTCCGTCAAGATTTGATGTTCCGCATAATTTTGAATCCCTTCAAGCAACACCGCAGCTTCTGCAAAACCTTCTCTCATTATAGAAATAACAGGTATTTCCAAGCGCAAAGCTTCCGCAAAAGTGCTGTATCCCGGTTTAGAAACTAAGCGCCCACACACAGGCATAATATCAACCGGACGCGGTAAAATCGGGAAATATTGTGCAAACTCCTGATTTTTGACATAAATCAAATTCGGCAAATCGGGAGCTCCCGCATCAAAAGTAATAAATTGCCAGTCGCTAAATAGCTGTAAATTTTGATAAGGAATTTCTTCTAAACCCAATCCGCCGAAAGTCAACAATACAGTTTTTTCCAGCGGTGTTTCGATGCCGAATACTTCCCGAATTTTTTCGTTACTGTAGCGAGGATTGCCGCCAGTCAAGCCCACATCTTGAATATTTGGGAAAGCTGCCATCGGTTCGTGTAATGGAAGACGAAAAAGCCGATCGGACATTCCGAAACATTCACCAATCCAATCTGCCATTTCTACAAATTCCCCGCCCCACTCGCGATAGATAAAATCCCACCCGAAATTGCTCATCATCCAGCAAGGAACCCCAGCCGCTGCCGCCATTCGCGTTGCCAAAGGAGGAATGTCTGCCAGCACCAAACCCACCCGATTTTGCTTGATAAAATTAACTTCGCCCGCAATTAGGGAATTTTGCTTTTTCCGAATTTCCCGTAATTTTTCCAGCGTTGCGTCTTTATCCATATTCAAACTGTCAGCTTGCACCACACCCACATCAAAAGCGCGGGGACGGTGGATAAAGTCGCCACCAATATAACATTCTAGCAGCCAGCGAGGTGCTGTTGTTGTGATAATTAGTAAGATATCTGGATTTAATTCTTGAATTTTTGCAGCTACGGAAGCAACTCGGACAGCGTGGCCGAATCCGTGATTGGTGATGGCAATATATAATGTTGGTCGAGACATTTATAATTGGGAATTGGGAATTGGGAATTGGGAATTGGGCATCGGGGATCGGGCATCGGGCATCGGGAATTGGAGGTAGAGACTGGAAGCCAACAAGGCCAAGCTTCAAGCGACGCACAACGAACAATGACACAATTAATAACTAATGACTAATGACTAAGCGGTTGTGTATTTAACTTGTATAGCTATCCTAAATCATTTGTGAATTTCTTACTCCCTCCCCTTGATAAGGGGAGGGTTGGGGTGGGGTAAAAAATTTACGACTCCTGCAAGGATTGCTATATATTCCTGGCGTTGCTCAGAGCAACGGCCCCGAATATTTTTATTATTAGTGACTATAATAAAATTAGTTTTTAATGATGAACGCCAGTCCTCTCTTTGTGAATAAATTAAAACTAAAAATTTTCCTCCTAACTTAATTATAATTGTACAGGCATCGAATAGGCAAGAACTGATCAATCGGACGCGCCCTCAGACCAAACAGGCAATTGATTAATCTTGTTCAGCGTTATATCTACATACTTTTGACCCTCAGTCGCCAGATTTTCCCCAAAATATCCATCATCGCCGTCGTGCTTGTGAGGGCCACTCAAAGCTTCTGCATAGCGGCCTTGCAAACGAGCTTGGTTGAAAGGAGAAGTCGCGTACCAGTACCAGCGACTCGGAAAAACTATGCCGCCAATATCCTCAATTGAATCGCGAGTGCCGCGAAAGTGGAAAATGCGATCGGCTTCTGCAAAACCATTTTCTCCCGAAAACACGCCCCCAACCGAAACAACGGTAATTTCTGCCTTCAGCCATTCTTTAAGATAGCGAGTAGCACCCAAAGCAACTTGTGCGCCGCCGCTAGTGCCAATTAAAATAACTTTCAAAGGTTTTTGAGAATTAACTGAAATGGGAGATTGAGCATTCATGCGATCAATAATTGCATTAGCCATTCCCTGATTGTATGCAAAGCCGTAGCGATAATCTAGAGAAATTGCAAACCTCCAGAGATTGCGAATTTTAATGAAGATATTCCCCGCAATCGGCCCTTTTTTTGCCTGTTCTGCAAACCGCCAAAAAGGAGCTAGCCATCGCTCTCCTCCTAAACTTTTGTTAGACGCTGAATAAGGAAAAACATCGCCCACTGCTACGCACTGCGGGTGAGTTTTAACTAAACGCTTGAGAAAGAACTCTTCGCCAGGGGTTAATTCGTCCCCCGAAAAATCCCCAACTCCCGGTAAAAAGATGATATAACAATTGAGTTGCGAAGACTTGCGGGCTTCTAAATTGCCCTTGTTTGAGGGTAATATCTCCGGCGGGTTTTTCTTGAGACCCAAAGTTTCGGCACTTTGATTCAGCCACCATATAACAGTCCCCACCGGCGAAAGAATGCCCCAAATTATCAGGATTACACCTGCGATGAGCAACAAATTTAAACTTCCCCCGCGCAGCCATGCAAGTATCCGTAAAATCAATCTTAGCATTTAATAAAATCTGGTAGAATGCCAATTAATTACTTAATTACCTAGAAATAGGTCGGTGATTCTGCTGTATTAGACCTTATTTTGTAAAAATTGTCAACTATCTTGAGGAGCAGGAGTTCCACGTGAAGGGAGAAGATTCAATTGCAGGTTTGGGGGCAACGCTTTGGAACGCACTTTCTTTGAACGGCAATTTTTACGAAAAAACTCCCTACACTCGCAGAACTAAGCGAATAGCTTTAACAATTGTAATTTTAGCTGCGCTGTCCCGCGTTTTGGGCAGCGCCGTCATCTTGTTAATTAATCGAACTGAGCTATCAGTTTTATTTTTAGCACTTTGGATAGATGGTTTGGCAGTTGCGGGGGGTTATTATTTTTGGACTTTCACTATCTTTAAAATCGGAGAGTGGCTGAAGCAGGGGCACGTAACTTATGGGGAGTTGTTGGTGCCGATCGGCTTTGCTTACGCGCCCCAAGTGCTGAATTTTTTAACTTTAATTCCCTTGCTGGGAGAAGGAATAGAGCGGATATTAGCTGTGTGGAGTTTGCTAGCTGTAATTGTGGCGGTTCGCCAAGGTTTGGATATTCAAACTCGCTGGGCGGTGTTAATTTGTTTTGTGGGTTGGCCGTTGATTCAAATTGCGATCGGCTTTGTGAAAGTAATTGAACAGTTGCTTTCACGATGGCTTTAATTGATCAATACGGCAGCAGTATAGTAAACTCGCTGCCCTCTCCAGGTTCCGACTTGCAAATTAACTTTCCTCCATGTTGTTCTACCACAATTTGATAACTGATAGACAATCCCAAACCAGTCCCCTTACCTATCGGTTTAGTAGTAAAAAACGGATCGAATAATTTACCCAGCACCTCCGAATTCATCCCCACACCATTATCAACAATGCGAATCGCTATTTGATTTCCTTCCGCGACTTCAGTGCAAATCTGAATTGTCGGAGTCTGTTTCGAGTCAACTTCACTCCCTCTTTCGCGAGAAAAAGCATCAATCGCATTGGTCAGGACATTCATAAATACCTGATTAATTTCTCCAGGATAGCAGTTCACTAAAGGCAAATTGTCGTACTCCTTGATCACTTGAATATCAATTAATTTGTGTTCCAAAATCATCAACGTGCTGTCGATACCTTCGTGAATATTAACCCATTTTCTATCAGATTCATCTAACCGAGAAAAGTTTCGCAGCGACAGCACAATATCGCGAACCCTCGCAGCGCCCACTCTCATTGAATCTATCATTTTAGTGAAATCATTCATTAAAAAATCTAAATCTATTTGCTCTATTTCATTTACTATTTGTGGTACGGGATTGGGGTAATTATTTTGGTATAAACGTAGTAGATTTAGTAAGTTCTCAGCGTATTCGTTGGTGTAATATAAATTTCCATAAATAAAGTTAATCGGGTTATTAATTTCGTGAGCAATTCCCCCGACCACTTGACCTAAACTGGACATTTTTTCACTTTGAATTAGCTGCACTTGAGTGTGGCGAAGTTCTTCCAGTGCACTATGCAAATTCTCAGTTCTTTGGGCTACTCGCGTTTCCAGAATATTATAAAAACGAGCATTTTCTAGAGAAATAGCTGCTTGTGCAGACAGGATTCCCAAAATTTCTAACCTGTCGCTAGTAAAAGCACCTTTTGTTAAATTGTTTTCTAAGTAAAAAATTCCTGTAAGGTTGCCTTGATGGATAATTGGCAATACCAGGATAGATAGGGGTTGATTTGCCACAATATAAGGGTCAAATTGGAATTGATCGGATCGGGTAGCATCATCTAAAACCAAGTATTTTTGGGTTCTTTCTACATAGTTAATCAATGAAAGTGGGAGCATCTCGGATTCGGCAATCGGGAGAGATTGTAACAGAGCTACATCATTAAACTGACCTGTAAGTCCAGCTTCTATAAATAATTGATTACCTGTCTTGGCAAGAAATAATACTTTTTGAGCGCCTGCGTTTTCCTTTACAAGCTGTACAAGTTTCTCTAGCAAACGGCTGAGGATAATTTCGCTCGAAACAGCTTGAGATGCTTTGACAACAGTTGGTAAATCCAGCATCAAGCTATTGTCAACAGTAGTGGTAGCAGTCATGATATCAACATTCTTAGATATTGCTCCTTGATTGCGATCGACTAAATAAGGATAACGGGATTCTAAGTATTTAACTTTTGCTATAGCTCCCCAGCGGATGTAGGCATAATAAGCTTTTGTCAGATAAGATCGAGCAATTATCTCTTTATCCAAAGATTGATAAAACTCTCCAGCTAATTCATAAGCTAATGCTTCTTCTTGGATGTAACCGTTAGCAGCCGCTCCTTTAATAGCTAAGTCATAATAATCCATGGCTGCAAGTTTATCGCTGAAAAGTCGAGCTTTCTCAGCTTCAACTAACTCATACTTGTGCTGATAATTCATGGGTGCATGGCAGGCCCACTTTTTCATAATTTGCTGATTAGAGTTAACAATAGCTAGGTATGCTTCTTGATTGTCACTTTCAAGATAGTGAGCGAGGAGGGCCAGCGAATAGTAGAAATTGTGTACCCCAACAGTGATTAAGCCGATCGCCCCATCTGCGTATTCTGCAGCTAATTTACCGCTGGCAACAGCCCCAGCATCATCTTTCAATAAATAAAGCAGCATCAATTTAGCAACATAAGCTGCAAATAGCGACATTCGATTATTTTCTTTCTGCCAACGAGACATCACAGCAGGTTCATCCAACCTGCCGCTAACTAATCGTACTTGCTCTGATGTTTTGGTTCTTAAGCTTGAAGCAGTTACTTGCCAAATTTGAGCATAACCTATGGCAAATTCGTGTTTATTTTTTTGCAAAAACTCCATATAAACGGTTTGTTTATCTTCGACATATTCTAGCGGTTCTCCCACCAAAAATAAATTGGTAATATAGTGCTTACAATTATAAATTGCCCATTCTACATCCCCCGTCTCGACACCAACTTTCATTCCTTCGAGAAAGGAAGCAAGTGTATTTTTCGTAGACTCTTTCCAGATTCTGATATGAGCATTAAACATTACATAAACCTTAGCTTTCTGTTGGCTAGCATTAAATTGTTCTAGCAGTTTTAAAGCAATTAATCCAGCGTAGTAGCCAGCTTCGATGTCGCCTGCTGTCCCGCACAGAATCATTCCATAAAGAGTATAGGGAAAAGTAGCTAATGCTGAATGACCATGATCGATACAAAGATTGACCATAGTCAAGACGAGGGAGGACACAATTTCAGGTTTGGCAATATAAGCAGGAGGATAGAGGGCTGTCAGGATTTCCATAGCTGCCAGTAGATATGGATCTGTCATAACTGGCAGGTTTTCTAATTCCTCAATTCGCGGCAATTTTGGCACTGCAATGGTTTCGTTGTCTAATAGGTTTAGTCCCAGCATTTCCAGCACTTCTAGACCTGTTTCAACAGCTTTTAGCATCTGGCTTTGAGCCTGATAAAATAGGATCTTGAGCTGATACACTTTCACTATGTCAAGCTGGTTTTTAGCCGATCGCAAAACCACTTCTGCCAAAACTTCTGCTTGCTCAAAGTTGGTGTTTAAATATTCCGCTTCCAGCGTCTCTACATACAAGCGCAGCGTCATGCTATAGTTGCGACCCCAACTATCAGGTGCTAATAACGACATTCCCGCATTCAAATACTTAACCGCGGGTTCGTAAGCATTAGCTGCTTTGGCCTTATGTCCAGCAATTAAATTTAATCCTGCTAATTCATCTTTTTCTGATTGCAGGAGCAGACAATCAATTCCTACATTCAACTGGTTGATAATATCAAAAATTTTTTCTTCTACTTTATCGGCGGGCGTATTTTCAAACAGCAATTTACCGATGCTAAGATGAGTGACTTTCTTTTCATCATCAGGAATCAGCGAATATGCAGCTTGCTGGACGCGATCGTGCAAAAATTTATAGCTGATTCCCGAAGAATCGAAAGTTAAATTAGCTCCTCCTTCTCCATCTAAAAATAAAGGAATGAGGTAACTCTCATTCAAAGGAAGTATTAACCCTGCTTGCAAAGCATCCCAGAGTTCAGTCGCCGTGACGGATGGAGATTTTGCATTGACAGTAGATAGAACATCTAAAGTGAATTTGTCGCCAACACAAGCCGCCAATTTCAAAATTTGTTGTGTAGTCTCTGGCAATTGTTGAATCCGACTGGCTACCAGTTCAACTACACTCTTATCTGTGATGCCAATAGCGTGAATCTCCTCAATGTTCCACTGCCACTCCCCTCTGCTTCCGGGAGACAGCAGCCGGGAAAAGTCAAATCTCAAAAGTTTTTCTTGATAAAGAGTGTTGAGCAACTGCGTCAAGAAAAAAGGATTCCCACCAGTCTTATTCCAAATTAACTCCGCTAAAGGTTGAATTCTGTCTGATTCATTCAATGTCTCCGAAATTAACTCAGTAACCTGGGCTAAAGAAAGAGGTTCCAGCACTAAATTGTTGAGAATAATTCCCGTTTTTTGAAGGTACTCTACTGTTTGCATTAAAGGATGTGTAGAGCTAACTTCATTGTCTCGATAGGCTCCAATAAATAATAAATATTTGCTATCTGGGTCAGTCGCTAGCAATTCCATTAATTTCAATGTCGCTGAATCTGACCACTGCAAGTCATCGATAAATATAACTAATGGATGCTCTTTTTGCGCGAATACGTGGATAAATTCTTTGAATAGCCTGTTAAAGCGGTTTTGTGCTTCTGTGGGGGCAAGTTCCGCAACGGCAGGCTGTTTGCCAATTACCAATTCTAGTTCGGGAATCACGTCAATAATTACTTGTCCGGCATCGCCTAGTGCGGCTAAAAGTTGATGTTGCCAATCTTGTAATTTTTTGCTATTTTCGGCAAGTAACTGCTGGATCAAAGATTGAAAAGCTTGAATTAAAGATGCGTAAGGTATATTCCGCTTGAATTGGTCAAATTTACCTGAAATAAAATAGCCCCGCTGTCTGGTGATGGGTTTTTGAATTTCGCTAACTACAGCAGATTTGCCTATGCCTGCATAACCCGACACTAGGATCAGTTCAATTTGGGAAGGGGAAGAATTTTCCTCGCAAGGATTAGCTACACGTTCAAATGCTGCCAATAGTTCGCTGACTTGTGTTTCCCGACCGTACAATTTTTGAGGAATCAACAACTGACTCAATATATCTAAGTTTCCGGGGGTAAAATCTACTATCTTGCCTGTAGTTTCTAACTGATGCAAACAAATTTCTAAATCTGCTAATAATCCGCCTGCTGTCTGATATCTATTTTCGGCATTTTTTTCCATCAATTTCATCACAATTTGTGAAATTGATGGTGGAATGTCTGAATTAATTTGATGCGGTAAAATTGCTTGAGAAGCTATGTGACTGTAAACAATTTCTAAAGGGTCATTGCTCATAAATGGCAATTGACCTGTCAGCATTTCATATAAAGTGATTCCGAGAGAATAAAAGTCGGTGCGGTAGTCTAGGGTGCGGTTCATTCTCCCCGTTTGTTCGGGAGACATATAAGCAAAAGTACCGACTATCGAGTTAAGATTATTAATTTGGGGAGTTTCTTTGGACAATCGTGAAGCAATCCCGAAATCAGTCAGTTTAATAATTCCTGTTTGGCTGTTGATGATGATATTGCTCGGCTTAATATCTTTGTGAATAATTTTTTGAAGGTGCAGATATTCTAAGGCTTTTATGAGTTGGATGCCAAACCTCAAACAGGTGATGACTTCGAGCTTTTGTCTGGACATGAGGCGATCGATAGATTCGCCATTAAAGTCTTCTAAAAGCAAGCCGAGACGGTTATCAAAGGTTTCTAGGCTAATGACTTTAATTAGGCCCGGATGGTCTAAATGTTGGCGAATGCGATACTCGTGCTTGATCCGGGTAATTGCATCGAGGGTGGGATATTCAGCTTTCAGGATTTTGAGTACGGTTGTATCCTGGTGGGTGGGGATTTTTCCTCGATAAATAATCGTTTCGATACCTTCGTGGAGAGTGGAGTGGATTTGGTATTGCGAGAGAAATTGCATGGAGTTCTCCTCAGAGTTGAAAATATATCTGATTCTACTCGCTGTTCGCTGTTGACTGTTGGCTGTTGGCTGACGGCACTACCACTCTCAACCTTCAAAAGTCTTGACAGGGCAACTGTTATATGCTTAATTCAACTATGTACTTAGGCAAAGAAAAATCAAGCTTTATTTACTCGGACAAGAATATAATTTATACATAAAATGATAGTATTCAGGCAATCAAGCCATTTTGCTACTATTATTCTCAATTAATATCCGATCGACAGCGGACGGCAACCACACCCCTACTATTCGGGTCTCCCCACTGTCCCTACCCCTTTAGCAAGATACATTGTTAGAGAAGGAAATACACAAAAATTTACATCTATAATTTGTGTAGTGTTCCAAATCGCTCCTCACCAGCAGCGATACAGCCCTCGCCCAGACAGTAGGATAGAAAAAATATGTTTGAACGCTTTACAGAACAAGCCATTAAAGCAATCATGCTAGCCCAAGAGGAAGCGCGACGCCTCGGTCACAATTTTGTAGGCACCGAGCAAATTCTTCTGGGTCTCGTCGGCGAAGGCACTGGCATCGCTGCAAAAGTATTACTGGATATGGGCCTCAACTTGAAAGAGGCGCGCAATGAAATCGAAAATATCATCGGTAGAGGTTCCGGGTTCCTCCCGCCAGAAATTCCTTTTACACCCCGCGTCAAGCGCATTTTTGAGACGGCGCTGAACGAAGCGCGGCAGTTAGGCCACAATTACATCGGCACCGAGCACATCCTGCTGGGGCTGATTCAGGACGATGAAGGGGTGGCGGCGAAGGTGCTGCAAAACTTGGGGATCGATCGCCAGAGAGTCCGCACGCAGGTAATTCGTGCCGTGGGAGAAGTCGCGGCAGTACCCGGAGGTAGGGGAGATAGCGGCGATCGCAAAATCCCGACTTTAGAAGAATTTGGCACAAACCTGACCAAGTTAGCCGCAGCAGGTAAACTCGACCCCGTAGTGGGCCGCGAAAATGAAATCGAGCGCGTGATCCAAGTGCTCGGCCGCCGCACAAAGAACAATCCAGTATTAGTAGGCGAACCAGGGGTCGGCAAAACAGCCCTCGCCGAAGGCCTAGCCCAGCGGATTGTTAATAGAAACGTCCCGGAAATTTTAGAAGACAAACAAGTAATTAGCCTCGATATGGGTTCGCTGATTGCTGGTACAAAGTTCCGAGGCGAATTTGAAGAACGGCTGACGAAAATCATGGCCGAAATTCGCGCTGCAGGCAACATCATTCTGGTAATTGATGAAATTCACACCTTAGTCGGTGCAGGCGCAATTCAAGGCAGCATGGACGCCTCCAATATGCTCAAACCCGCCCTTGCTAGAGGCGAATTGCAGTGTGTCGGCGCCACTACCTTGGACGAATATCGCAAGCACATCGAGCGCGACGCTGCCTTAGAACGCCGCTTCCAACCGATCAAAGTCGGCGAACCGAGCGTGGCTGAAACAATAGAAATATTGTACGGGTTGCGATCGGCTTACGAACAGCATCACAGACTGACAATTTCCGACGCAGCTTTAGAAGCAGCGGCTACACTGTCAGACAGATACATTAACGATCGGTTTTTGCCAGACAAGGCGATCGACTTAATTGACGAAGCAGGTTCCCGTGTCCGCGTGATGAATTCACAAACCCCGCCCGAAGTTAAAGAGCTCAAAAAGCAACTGCCTGCAGTAACAAAAGAAAAAGATGCAGCAGTGCGCGAGCAAGACTTCGACAAAGCTGGAAAATTGCGCGATCGCGAATTAGAAATTGAAGCCGAAATCGCCGAAGCTACGATCAACAAAAGCCAACTCAAAACTTCTCCCATCGTTACCGAAGAAGACATCGCCCACATCGTGGCTAATTGGACGGGAGTACCGGTCAGCAAGCTGACAGAATCCGAATCGGAATTGCTGCTGCACATGGAAGATACTTTGCACCAGCGCTTGATCGGTCAAGAAGAAGCTGTCAGCGCAGTTTCTAGGGCTATCCGTCGCGCGCGGGTAGGCTTGAAAAATCCCAATCGCCCGATCGCCAGTTTCATCTTTTCCGGCCCCACAGGCGTCGGCAAAACGGAACTTACAAAAGCATTGGCAACTTATTTCTTCGGTTCCGAAGAAGCCATGATTCGGTTAGATATGTCCGAATTCATGGAACGCCACACGGTTTCTAAACTCATCGGTTCGCCTCCCGGTTACGTCGGCTACGACGAAGGTGGCCAACTAACAGAAGCAGTCCGGCGTCGTCCTTACACGGTCATCTTGTTCGACGAAATCGAAAAAGCTCACCCGGATGTCTTCAACATGATGCTGCAAATCTTGGAAGACGGCCGCTTGACGGATGCTAAAGGTCGGACAGTAGACTTTAAGAATACACTGCTGATCATGACCTCAAACATCGGTTCGCGAGTGATTGAAAAAGGCGGTGGCGGTCTCGGTTTCGAGTTTGCTGAAAGTGCCGCAGACGGTCAGTACAACCGCGTTCGCAGCTTGGTAAACGAAGAACTGAAACAGTTTTTCCGTCCCGAATTTATCAACCGCTTGGATGAGATTATCGTCTTCCGCCAGTTGAACAGGGAAGAAGTCAAGCAGATTGCGGACATTATGTTGCAGCAAGTCTTCAGCCGCTTAACCGAACAGGGTATTACTTTGTCGGTGACGGAACGGTTCAAGGACTTGTTAGTTACAGAAGGCTACAATCCCAGCTACGGTGCTCGACCTTTACGCCGCGCAATCATGCGGTTGTTGGAAGATGTACTGGCTGAGGAAATGCTGTCTGGGAAGCTGAAAGATGGCCAAAAGGCGATCGTTGATGTGGATGAAAACGGTCAGGTTAAAGTAGTGCCCGATGGTTCATCTGAGCCGAAATTGCCCGAATTCGCATTGAGCCATTAATGCGCTCTACAGACGGATAAACACTGTTGATTAAAAACCCGGTTTCTTTGAGAAACCGGGTTTTTAATTAAATGAAACCAGTTTACAAAAAGCAACTTTAGGCAAGCTCCAAATCCTTATATAATAAGTCATTCCCAATTCTAAAATCTAAAATCTAAAATCGTATGAGTTTTGGCTCTTTTATCCCAACACATTATCTACAGAAATTTCTATATCGGGAAAAGCTAGGATCGATAAAGTCTGACCTCGCTGGAATCTTTGAATATTTTGGTATCCCGAGGGAGAAGGTTCGCGATAAACTACTACACATTGCTCGTTAATATCTACCAGCCAAACTTCTACAATATTGTCTTCGGCATAAAGAGGAATTTTGATATTTCTGTCAGTTTCAGCGGTTGCATCCGCTACTTCCACAATGAGTAAAATATCATCAGACTGAGGATGTCCCGATTCGTAAAAATCATCGCGCCGTCGCAGCAAGGAAATATCCGGTTCAGGTTCGGAGTGATCGTCCAATTCTACCGGATCTTGAACTCCAATGGTTACTCTCGATAATAAGCGAGTATAGAATAACTCTGTCAGACGCTTGACATGAGATGTATGCCTTCTACCGACGGCGGCAATTTGAACAATTTCTCCTCGAATTAATTCAACTTTATCATCTTTGGTCAAGATGCCAGCTTCAATCATATGATGATATTCTTTGACTGTAAATAACCGCTTGATTAACTGAGTGGTACTCATTGGTTAGTCCGGGAATATTCGAGTTTTTGTCACAGGCGACCGCAGCTTTAATAATGTGATTATTCTACATCGAAGAGTAGTGGTTCAGTAGGGCAGGCATTGCCCGCCTTACAATCGATGAATCTAATCCCAGGATTGCAATTGCCCAACCCAATGCTGCACAAAAGCAGAAATGCGATCGCGCCGAGTTTCAAAAGTAGCAGCAATCCAGATAAACACAATCCCAAAAGCCAAACCAATCGCCCATTTAATCAGCGGATAATCGAAAATCAGAACCACCAATTGATAGAAAACATTGATTAAAAATACAGCCGTTCCCACAAACAAAAACGCCCGAACTCGCAGCGCCAAACCGGCTGCAATCGCCACTAAACTAAAAGCTCCTGCAACTAAACCGTGGCTTTGCTGAGTCAAAAGAGGCATCCCGCAAATCAGCGCAGTTGCGAGCATTCGCAGAGTGTGGCGCAGCGGTTTTTGTGCTGGTAATTTGAGAGTGCGATCGAACTGAATAATGTAAAGTAAATAAAGTGCTAAAGGAGTAACATAAAACTCTGCCTGAGTCAATCCTATTTGCCAGAACCACCGCAGCATTATCCAGTCAATTATCGCCGCACTCACATAGGTAAAACGGACTTCCTGCCTTTCCCAAGCTAGGAAAACATAGAAGGCGGCAGCTATCAGCAAGCTAATCGGATAAAACTTATACGGACTTTCCAAAATAGTAATTATTGGAATCACCGAAGCAATTACCTGCCAAGGTTTTTTTGACCAACCCCAGTTGTCCCAAGGCAAAATGTAAATGAAATAGGCTAATAGGGAAGCGAAGGCAACTTTCCAAGGCCCCAGCGGCCCGGAAATATACTTAACTAAAGGTGTATTGATCCAGTAAAGCCGGATGCCAAAGGCTTCTAGCCAACCTAAGTAAATCCAAATTTCTGCCCATTGGCGATCGAGATTATTTCGCCCTTGCAAGAAAGCATATTGAACTAATAAACCACCAGTAACTAATCCTAAACTTAGGCCGGACTTAATATCATCGGCCGAAGCCCAAATCAGCAGCAAACTGCTCAAAACCCAATGCAGGTGAGCAAATATTTTTAACTCTGCATTAGTTAAATGTAAATAATTGCTGAGCCAAGGAGATAAAATGCGATAAATATATGTTAAAGTTGTGCCGAGAGTGGCCAGGACAATTAAGCCGTCGCCAAAAGCTCCTCCTGGTGTTTGAAAAAGTTGATAGAGTAGCGATTCGTAAGCAGCAAGGGACACGCCAATTAATCCTAAATAAACCAAAGGTTTGAATTCTGGTTCCCGCCTACCAATGCCGATCGCAATTAAAGACGCACCCAACACAGTTAAACCAGTCCAATTCGTCAAAGTGTGCGATCGAAAAGTTAAACCCAATACCCCATATACCAAAGGTATAAAATCAATGCTAGGTAAAATTGTTGGATCGGGGTGGCGGCGCCGCCACACATCACCCAATAATTGAGTAAACAATCCCAGAGCGATATTAGCAACTGCTAAATTAATCGTAGTGCGATCGACAAAACTCAAACCCACTGCTGTCAACAACTCCAAACTCCAAGCCAGAGCATAAATTGCCAGAGGGGAAAGTTGACGTAAACTTCGGAAAATAATCGCAGCCATTATCACCAAAATAGCAGCCAAAACTTCAGCAGATGGTGGAAAACTCAAGGTACTGTCTGCGTAGAGTTCATAGGAATAAAAAGTAATAGTTGTTAACAGCAAGCCTGCCAGTAAGATTGCCCATCCATCTAAAGCTCGATCGTAAATTTCAGCTAATTGAGAAGGCTCAGGTAGACCCCTGGAAAAACGAACAATCATGCTGCGAACCAACCACATACACAAAAGAGCGATCGCCCCGGCAATTCCCCAATCCCAACCCGACACAAAACCTAATCGAGCGATCGCGGCAGCTACGAAACTCAAGCCAAACCCCACTCCAATCACAGCCGCTGGTAGCTCTACTAAATAGTAAGTATTGACCAACATTAATCCGGCAGCCAAACCAAAACCAATTAACCGATATCCCGGAAAAGTAAAAATTAGAAATTGTGCAAATATTAGGGCGATCGCACTAAAGGTACTGGCAACTCGTTTGTGAGGTACCTCAGTATATTTAGCAACAGCAGTCAAAGCCAAAGGAGTCGCCAGCCATAGCAAACTCCACTGAGGGCGATAAGTTGCAGTACCCGCAATCAAATAATTTTGCAACAAGACAAAGCTAAATCCTGCTAATACTAAGCCTAGATACCAGGAACTTTGGAACCATGCAGGATGCCAGCGGAAAAACCCAGAATTTTCTCGAAAATTCGCCGCTTTCATCCAGACAAAAAATACCCACTCAGCCGCCATAAAAATCAATAATATTGCAGACCAAATATTGGGTGGCTGGTTGGGAAAAAATAAGTCAATTGCCGAAGCGATCGCGCCTAAACCAATAATGTGAGTTATGGGAAGCAAAATTGCCGGATTTCCCGGTTGTTCAGCCGCAAAAGTCGGCATGGAAACTCGCCGGGAATTATCGGGAATTAGGTATTTCCAAGTGATCCAACCTAAAATTAAAGCAGAGACTAATAAATTGAGCGATCGCCAAAACGGATTGACAAAACTAATAATAGTTAAAGCACTCCCCAAACCCAGAGCAAGGTTTTCGCCAAAACTGGCAAGTTGAAACTTTCGCTTGCGGTAGAGCCACTGCGCTGCACTTACCATTAAAATTAAATAAGGCAACAGCAGAACACCCCAAAAAGCCCAAGGAGTTTCCTGAGAGTTTGTAAGCTGAGCTAAAAATGCCACAACTTGTGTTCTAATCCCTAAAGGAAGCACTCGCCAAAACAGCCAAATACTCTGAAGTCCCACCGCCTCCAGCATTAGCAAATCAAACTCTTGCCAAAACCGCACTAAACGGTTATAAAAAAACCAAACAGCCAATCCGCTAACGGCGATCGCCTGTAGCGGAATGTCGCGAAAACAAACCAGCCATCCCAAACCCAACAAACCCATTCCCGCTAATTGCCATTTAAAAAAATTGCTGGGATTTGGCTGGTCGGATATATTGTTTTCAATAGTCCCAGATGGCAGGGGTTGCTGCCAATCTAGCCATGCTAAAAGCACGCCACAAATCGCCAAAGCTAAACCCATTTCAGCGATATTTACATCCTTGACAAATATCGCTCTACCCAGTAAAATTCCTAATGAATAAGCTACTAAAGCAGCTTTTTTGTAAGTCAAAAAATCTCGGCTTAAACTGAAAGCAGCGGGGAATGTTTCAGTATTTCCCCCACGTTGGATAGATTGCAATCGTTGTTGCTGAACTTGATAAACTGTAGTAGCAGCAGTTCCCACTGTACCCACATAAACCGCAGCCAGGGAAAAGCCGGCCACTGCCCACCCCCAGTGCAAATAACTCAATCCCAAGTGATTTAGGGCGATCGAGCGAGTGATGTTTTTTCCTGAAAAGCTTTGATATTGATCTTTTATAATCCGGGCAGTTATCCAAGTCAAAATAAGTGCCGCTGCGATTGCTACCGCCCAATCCCAAGGATACCGCCACAATCCAAAAGTATCCATTGCCCAAAAATTGATCGGCACTAGCAACAGGGTCACTTCTTGCAAAGTTTGAGCAGTCAAGTGCAAATTATGCTGTCTGTTTGCCCAACTGCTAATCGCCCAAAAGGTTAAAGTATAAGCTAATAAAACTCCATATTGTCCGGCTGCAGGAAATCTTTCCCACTGACTGGCAGCTAAGACTCCAGAGGAGACAACTACCATGAACACTCCTAAAAACAACAGCCACACCACGCTAATTTCTGCCATTAGCGAGTGCAAAATTTGAGCTATAAAATTAGGGGTTTGAGTAGTTTCTGTGGGTCTAGCAACGCTTTCTCTGCTGCTAGGTAATGCTTGAGGCGTTGATAAGGCAGGTACTTTTGGCTCGGCAATAGGAGCTGGCGGGTTCTCAATTTCAGAAAGGTCTACAGCGGGATCTCTGAGTGGGCAGACTAAATACTGCCCGCACAATTCCTCAACCTCAGCGGGCGAAAGTAAACCTAGCCGCAGCCACGCATCTAAACCTGTCAACAACTCAGGATGCGACGCTAAGACGCTCAATTCAATTTTGCTCGATCGATCTTTGGGAGACGACATTGGCTTAAACTTGTACTAAGTACCTTCAAGCTATAGCCTAGATTAATGTCGAGCCAACATGGCAACATTCCGCCATCGCAATTGGCACAATAAGTATTTATAACTAAAGATCTGTCGCAGCCAGTGTCAAACGGTGCAAAAATCCCGCTGATGGGCGTAAACGAGCGTCCATCAGCGGTGAAAAACTCCAAATTAGGACACAGCAGCGGTTTCCTTACTGATCGACATATTTCAACAAAGTGTCCACACTAGCATTGTGGTCTATGAAAGAAAACAAATGTTTGAAGATGAGTTTTCCATCTGCACCCAAAACAAACTGAGCCGGCAAAGGAGCACCTAAAGCCTGACCGACTTGATAAGCCCGAAAAACTTGACAGCCTGGATCAGAAAGCAGAGGCATTTTCAAGCCTAAATCTCTAACCACAATTTGGCTTTGGCGATCGTCGGTACTGGCAACCATCAATAATTCTATATTGCGATCGGCAAATTTTTCCCAGTTTTCATTCAAAGCTTTAATGTGAGGAAAACAGAAAGGGCAATATTGCTTTTCAGTAAAAATCCGCGTAAAAGCCAGAACTACCGGCTTATCGCCCCGATAATTCGACAGCCGCACCAATTTGCCATTATTAATATCCGGCAATTCAAAGTCGGGCGTCATCTGTCCCAGCTTCAGAACATTACTCGCCGGAACAGGCAATAAATTTTGGAAAAACCGCTCATTTAACAAGCCGCTAAAATTAGTAGAAGTCAGCATATTTCCTAATTGGGTAATTGCTAATTGCTAATTGGTAATTAAAAATCCGGTTAAATAAATGCCTCTGCGGGTACGGACACGGCAGCGCCGTGTCCGTACAAATATAATGTGCTTAAACCGCAGCAAAGAATACCTTAGACTTGACTGGATCGGGAGTCATAGTCTTGTCACCGGGCTGCCAGCCGGCGGGACAAACTTCATCGGGGTGAGACTGGACGTGTTGGATAGCTTGCAGAGTGCGGAGAGTTTCGTCCACGTTGCGGCCGAAGGCAAGATTGTTGATAGTAGAGTGTTGGATGATGCCTTCTTTGTCGATGATGAACAGACCTCTGAGGGCAACGCCTGCTTCTGGGTCGAGGACGTTGTAGTCTGAACTAATTGTTTTTTTGAGGTCAGCAACTAAGGGATAGTTGAGGTCGCCGACACCGCCTGATTTGCGGTCTGTTTGTATCCAAGCGAGGTGGGAGAATTCGCTGTCAACGGATACGCCGAGGATTTCGGTATCGATTTTCTTGAAGTCCTCGAAGCGATCGCTAAATGCTGTAATCTCAGTCGGGCACACAAAGGTGAAGTCCAAGGGGTAGAAGAACAGGACTACATACTTTTTGCCTTTATAGTCTGACAGTTTAACAGTCTTGAATTCCTGATCCACTACGGCTGTGGCTGCGAAATCGGGTGCAGCTTGACCAACCCGGAGGCATTCACTGGTCATAGATTTTGTTTCCTTTTTTACGAACTGTTACAAATATATCATACTCATAACGACTACAAGTATCTTCTCGCTCAATCAAAAAAAACGCTCTCAAATTTGAGAGCGCAGTTTTTTTGATTAAATAATGGCTCAGGCGGGATTTGAACCTGCGACCTTGGGCTTATGAGTCCCCTGCGCTAACCACTGCGCCACTGAGCCAAATCTACTTCACGATTTACTATCGTAGCACGGTAGGGCTAGCTATGTCTTGCTTTAAAACAACAGTATTTCTAATAGTTGACCGTAAAAGTTATGAGTTTTGGTAATCATTCAAAACCCATAACTTCCGACCAGTCGTTACCGAGAAGCGCTGGACGCATCGTCGGGCAGTAAAGCCATGGGGTTGATAGCACCCTGTCCGGCGGGATGAATTTCAAAGTGCAAGTGCGGCCCGGTACTGAAGCCAGTGCTGCCCATTTCTGAAATCTGTTCCCCTTGAGCGACTCTCTGACCCTTTTGCACCAAAATTCTGCTGTTGTGGGCATAGACAGTCTCAGTGCCGTCAGGATGCGTAATTTCCACCAGATACCCGTAGCCGCCGTCGTTCCACTGAGCATAGGTAACCACCCCGTCTGATGCTGCCACAATTGGCGTGCCGATCGGCCCTGCAATATCAATTCCTTTGTGCATCCGTCCCCACCGCCAGCCGTAGCCCGAAGTAAGAACGCCCTTAGACGGCCAAATAAACCCCTTAGCCGACTGTTGTTTGCCGTTAGGCAGATAGGTATCAGGGCTAGAAAGCGGAGGCAGTTCTGGAGAAACCATGCGTCCCAAAGACGGGTTGCTTAGGGGATCGTAACCGTCGGCTCCCAAAGGAGCAGTTGCTACCACAGGCTGCTGCCCAGCAGAGGTCGGCGTCAGGTTGATCGGTTGCAGTTCCGCTGCGCGAGCGGGGTCTAAACGCTCTTGCTGCTGCTTCTGAACCTGTTCAGACCACGCTCTCGATGGCGGTCTGCTGATTTCATTCTGCACCGCCTCAGTATAGTCGGGGGTGTAAAGATATGGATTGACACTTGGCATATCCTCAGACGGGTTGACCGAGGACCCGTCATTTGGAGCCAGGGACACCGCATTGGGGCCGATCGAATTGCGCGAGGCACGATATTCCTCTCGCAGCCGGACAACTTCTGCCCTCAATCGTTCGGAATAAGGGTTGAGAGCTTCTGGGGTAGGGAGAGCCTCCGAATTCGACTCTGGTAAAGCGCTAGTTGGATCGGCATTTGAACCCTGAGCGCTAGTATTTGCCACGAAGCTGAGCGGCTGCGGGTATTCTCCCGTAGCGATGGCGGTAGCAGTTGCACTGGCTGGCCCAGGCAGGGCACTGGTGTCAACTGCACCTGTAAATGTTGGTTCGCCTTGAAGAGCCAGCTTCCCTGGATCGCGAATCGTTTGGGAAACTTGAGTGAGCGGAATGCTGTTAATTTGGGGAACCATCGGCGCTGAAATATTGTTCAGACCTTCCAGGTTCTCCAGGGGAGATACAACAGGCACTTTGGGCGCGGGTGCTGCAACGCCAGCACCTGCTATTTCCGAGGTAGACGAGCTGGGGTTCAAAGATGCGGGAACCGAACTCGCTGCCCAGACAGATGTAGAGTTGGAGGCAGAATAAGATGCTGCCACCTCCACCCCTGGATTTTTAAATCCAACTTGGGGAATTTTGAGGCGTTGATTGACATTCAGCAAGTTGGGGTTGCCGAGCTTGTTGACGGAGATCAGATCTTTGGGCGATACGCCGTGACCTTTGGCGATCGCATCTAGGGTATCTCCCGGACGCACGCTGTAGAGAACCTCAGCCGGCGTGGCGGTACTTCCCGCAGGGGGGACTACCACAGCCGAGGGCAAACTGGGTGTTGCCAAAGACTCTTCAATTGACTCGAATGCTCGATCGGGCGATGCTGCTTGACCTCCCCCGGAATTGGGAATTACAGGTGTGGCATCGAGGTCAGGAATAGTTGTCCCAGTTGCATATCCGGGGGAGGTCAGCGTCGGTGCTGACTCGGGCAAAAATGCCGCAGGTGTAGATAAAGTTGCTCCCCCCTCCGACCCGAACATAGTTCGACCCGATTCTGTGGTGCGGTTTTCCTGTTTTTTCAAACTGTCGATCGCCCCGTCTGCATTCGGGATCTCGATCGAACTTTGTTCCGGTACCGTCGTAACCAGCGGGGTCGCTGCAGTTGATGGCAGCGCTGTCATGGCTGCACTATCCAATGGCTCGGAGCCAGTCAGATTTAACTCTTGTTCGGGATTGACCGTCGCTGCGCGCTCTAGCGAAGCCGATGTGCTATAGCCGGCGTTCTGTTGTGGTGTGGCTTCCGTCGCAGTCGGAATTCTGAGCTGTTGGCCAACTTGGAGTATGGTGTCGGGTTGGATGTCGTTGGCAGTTGCTAGTACCAACGGTTCAACTTCATAATCCCGAGAAAGCTCCCAAAGGCTTTGCCCCTCCTGCACCTTAACCGTCGCCGGCTCAGAAGGTGTTCCGGGCTGTTGGGCCTTGGAACCGTCAACTTGTGCGGACGTAGCGGACCCGTTGGCCGATACTGGCTGTACTTCAGCGGTGGATTCTGATGTCGGTGCGAGTTCAGACGCGCGAGCGCTGTCTCCATTTCTCGGTAGCAGGATGCCAGAAGCACCTACCGATATTGCCAGCCCGATTGTGGCGAGAGAGCGAACTCTGCCTGTGCTGAGCGTTGTCTGTTTGGATGGTTCCGCAGAACCATCTCTGTCGATTTCACTAGCCTGAACAGGCTTAATTTGGGGATATGTTCGTTTCAAAAAAACGACCTCCTACTGAGAAGCGCTAACTGTCCTTGGAAACACTCAAGGGGATCGCATGACGCTGAGTTTAAATCAACAAGCAAAAATATTCTGATTGTTGACAGCTATCATGCTTAGGCCAGATTACCTTGCTTTTTTAATTTAGACAAGCTCAAACCGTCATAAATTTTAAAATTCTCGGTCAAACCTGCTGCAATTAACCCCACAAGCCTTACACCGCAATAGCTGGAACGAATACATAAAATCTTCGTTCCGGTAAGGCTCTGAACTCTCACCTATTATCAGACTTTAGGCTAATTTCCGGACAACCTACAACCGTATATTTACTAGATATAGTGTTCAGACCCAAGCTGGTACTCGCTCACGCCCTAAATCGCTAAAATCCTCTGTTTTTGTTGCTGAATCATCTTGGGAGTAATTTGGTGTTGCTGATAACAATCTGTTTTTGAATGAATAAAATATATTAATGTCGGCTATCTAGATTTTCACCCCTTTGATACAAATTTCTTATACTTAAATGGAGATTTGGCAGCCTCCGCCAGCTATTAAATATCTATATATTTATGTGTTGATAATGATTTATCCCAGCTCTCCCAACTGTCGTTTAGCCTCAAATAAACCCACAGTGGCGCTGACGGAGAGGTTCAAACTCCTGACTCCAGGCTGGCTCATCGGAATAAAAAGTGTGGCGTCGCAGGCATCCAAGACGAATTGGGGAATGCCTACAGTTTCCGAGCCAAACATCAGCCAGTCGTTGGGCTGAAATTGGAATTGCGCGTAATTGCATCGCCCGCCAGTGCTGAATCCGATCGATCGTCCCCCGCGCTGCTCCCGATAGGCCTGAAAAGCCGCTAAGTCTTCGTGGCAGTGGAGGTTGACGTAGGGCCAGTAATCTAAGCCTGCCCGTTTCAGGTAGCGATCGCTAATTTCAAACCCCAGCGGGCCCACTAAATGCAGTTCTGTGCCTGTGGCAGCGCAAGTGCGGGCGATATTGCCAGTATTTGGGGGGATTTGCGGGTGAATCAAGACAAGTTGAGGCATGAAGCTAATTAAAAGCGAACAATACAGCTATTGGGAAATTTATAAAACCACCCACAGGTAGATATACCTTATAGCTTTTATTTATAACCTTTGTCGAACTCCATTGATTAAATATTCTGATTTGTTTTTGGGAGTCGCTCTGCAACTTTTGACCGGGAAGTGCGGGCTATTTGTATTGGCTGAGTACGCATAGCCAGGGGGCTAGTGAAAGCCCCCGTTATAATAACGGCGGGTACTTCAGGCAACTAACTGGGCGCACAAGTTGTCTTCTAGCTCCCATTCTTGGTGAGCCATCCCCTGAATCCCTTGCAGAATAATACTGCGGGTGTCCGAACCGCCCTCGTGTAGCTTCAACCACTGCTGGGCCGTGTTGCCTTCCCGTAGAATCTTTTTGAGTGGCGAGAGAAAGCAACTAAAGCCGCGTTTTTTGGCGATAGGCCACACTTCGCGGTAAATTTCCTCAATCCAATCTCGTGCCAGAATAGTCCTGCCGTCTTGCCAGTGGGTTAGTGGAGCATCCAAACTTTGCCGGGATGCAGCAATTTCGTTGGCGTCTGTGAGAGCAACTAAGTCTTGGTTGCGGGTGGCCGCCGGTAAGGTGCTGAGTTCTAAGGGGTCTAAGCTGGGGTCTTCCATCATCTGCCAAATGCGAGCTTCTAGTAAGGCAGTGATGGCCAACAAAGCCAGAGGATTGACTTCGAGGTCGCAAATTCTCAGTTCGAGGCGGTTGAGACAGTAGGGGCGACGATCGCCATTTGGTCGCACGGCAGACCACAAATGGCGGACGTTTTGCATGGTGCCGAGTTCTAGCTGTTCTTCAGTCCACTGAATGTAATGCTTGTGACTTTCAAACAGGGGGACGATGGCGGGAGTTTTGGGAAACAAACCCCACCGAGTGGAATGATAGCCCGTGACTTCGCCGTCGAGGAAGGGGGAAGAGGCGCTCAAGGCAAGGTATAGGGGTGCTTCTACGCGGGCGAGGCGGATGGCGCGCATCAGCATTTCTGGTTGGGAGATGCCGATGTTGATGTGAATGCTGGCGGTGACGACTTTGGTGCCGTAGGTTTGCTCGATGTAGGTGTGGTAGGGGTTGTTGGGATCGGATCTGTAAAATCGATCGCTCCCTCCGAGAGACAAGGTACTTCCCGGCAGCAAGGTATAGTCGCCCAATTGTTTTAAATACTCGCGCAGCCGAACTCGTGGCTTGACTAAGGCGCACAGCAGGCGATCGTAGCTGCACAGCGGGGCGGTCGTGTACTCCACATTGCGGCTATCAGGCTCCCGGACAAATCCCTCTAGATCGGCGACTATGCGATCGGAGAGACCGACAACCTCACCCTCGGGAGTGCCGGTATACATTTCTACTTCAAAGCCTTTTGATAGCAGCACGTTTGTTCCTCAGCTAAGTTGAGTGCTAGTTTCTAGTATCCCAAAAATTGACCTGTTCATACTATCTTCCACGAGGCAGAGTTGAAATTTTTCGCGACTGGCACTGAAACCGGGTTTTTCGGCCCTAGCAAGTTTGAGCGTTTGTGTGTTAGTTGCGATCGGGCTGCCGCGACAAATACTGCCATCACAAAAAGTTTCCGAGGCGGTTTTAAAGTCAAAAAGGCTGTTTGTTCGATCGCGGGCCTGTTTCCTTCGGCATTCGTGACGATCAAACTTATGCTGAATAGAACCTACTCCTGCCTCAGTTCGACATCGGTTTTCTGCCTTGAGGGGGATAGCCGCAGATATATCTGGGGTGCGATTCTAAAAGAGGGCTCTGCAATATTTTTGAGCTATAATCTTAACCCCTAAAAATCCCTGTGAAAGAGCAAGAAAGAACCCCTCCCAATTTTTGGAATATGCTAAGCAATTTAGCCTTAGTCCGGTTTTTGCTTTTATTTGCTTCTGGTTGGGCTGGACTGCAACTTTTAACTTACTTTGAAACAGCAGTGGCGGTTTTCACTATTGCTGCACTCGTGGCTTTTTTGCTCAACTATCCGGTGCGAACTCTCCAGAGATTTTTACCGCGAAGTTTAGCTGTCGCCTTCGTCGTCCTGCTCACCATTTTAGTTTTTGGCGGTCTCACCGTCACCGTAGGCGTCACTCTTTTATCTCAAGGACAGCAATTAATTGACAGCATGACTGAATTTGTGAATGCTTTAGCGCCTCTGTCCGAGCGCATCGAAGCATTCCTGCGGGCGAGAAACCTGCAAGTTAACCTGCGAGTTATTGAGGAACAACTGCGAAATCAAGCTTTGGCTGGAGTTGTATCGAGTATTGCTTTTTTACAAGTATTTTTAACCAATTTATTGAATTTAATATTAATTATGGTAGTGGCTTCTTTCATGTTACTTGATGGAGAGAGGCTGTGGCTGTTAGTTCTCAAATTTATACCTCGACACCTGCATAGGCGTTTAAGTGTAACCATAGAGAAAAATTTTTTAGGATTTTTTCAGGCACAAATCCTATTAATGTTATTTTTGACAACAGGAAGTTTTTTAATTTTTCTGCTGTTAGATGTGAAATTTCCCTTAATTTTAGCCTTTATGATCGGATTGTTTGATTTAGTTCCAGGGATCGGAGCGACGCTGGGGATTAGCTTAGTTTGTTTTATTGTATTGTCTCAAAATGTGTGGCTCTCTTTAAAAGTATTGGCAGCTTGCATTGTTTTGCAGCAAATTCAAGACAACTTTATTCATCCGAGACTGATGCAAAATTCCCTTAACCTAAATCCGGTAGTGGTATTTTTTGCACTGTTAGTCGGAGCAAGATCAGCAGGACTTTTAGGTATATTTCTGGCAATTCCGCTAGCGGGAGTGATAGTTAGCTGGTTTGACATTGAAGAAATGCAAGCGGAAGGTTAATTGATACATCCCTCCTATTTTATATCAAATCCGGCTGAAAAATTCGGTTTTAACCTGCAGACTCGCAGTCCCATGATACAAAAACTCTCCTGTTCCCAAAGCGCAACTAAAATTAAAGAGTAAAAAGTAACTTAGGGTACACCTTACTGCGTCAACTTAATGAATAAATTGCAAGTCAGTAGGAAATCTTTCTTCTTCTGGTTCTGGATCATAAATGTAATCGCAGTCAAAACGCAGAGCTTGAGAGTGGCGACTGATAGAAAATCCGCAATTACTCACCATTTCTGTAGTAAAAGTTGCCATGACTAACTCAATTAGCCTTCTGTAGGAAATGTTAGGTAGTTGAACGTAATAGGTGCGTCTGGCAAAAAAGATTCTCTCATCTTTCGGGAGAATTATGCCATTAATTCTGTGTGCGTGTTGAATCGGCTTGATATAGGTTTCAATAAACTGCGACTGATTTTTTTGCAGTCTCGCTAATCTTTCGTGTTGCAACCAGCTCATTTGAAACACAATTTTAATAAATTCAAAACCCAAAATGTAGTTAAAAACATTATTACGTTCTTCTGTACTCAAGACGAAGCGGAGTGCAGATTCTAAATATTGGTCAGTTTCTCGGCGCGATTGTTGAGCTGAGTGGATATAAAATTGTTTGATGTAGCTTCTTAAATCTGATTCGTTTAATTGTTTTTTGACCCGAAATCTGATTAAATACTCTTTGACTCGGTGTAGAGTATCTACATCTTCAAACATTTTTGAGACTAAACCGTCGGCTGTATAATTATCTAAAAATTCTGCTTGCAAGTCGGGAGTAGATGCACACAATATGTAGCAGAGGGACAAAACATAGCGCCGTTGGTTCCAAGGCAAGCTTTGGGCCCATTCTTTAACTTCTACAGGGAGTTTTTGCAGCACGGTATCTGTGTGGGGGAGTTGAGCAAGGTCGGCATATTTATGTTTTTGTTTAATCATTGCCTGAAACCTTATATTAGTAAGTATACAGAGTAGTAGATCGCAGAGGATGGGAGAGGGGAGCTGCGAGGGAGGGCTGCCACTTATTCTGTCTTATTTTCTTGCCATCTATCTAAATATACATTCTGGATGCAACAGAGGGCGTGATCTGTCTCACACTTTAGCTAGTTTTAAATCACAAATGCTAGCTCTTCGCATCACATTTTGCGACTGTGAGTGTCACCCATAAAACTTATTCACGTCACCGGAGTAACAGTGGGTTTCGTTGAGGATTAAGTCGAGTGACTCATAAGTTTTTGTTAGTAATTATTACTGAGATGAATCATGAACTTGACTACAAGTATTTTCCCGAAAAATCAGTGCCAAAACTTAACTTTTTGCGATCGCCTCGTGCAAGCAGTGCGGCAGTGACTTGATAGCACTGCTGGGGGAGAGCCGCCAGTAACTCAGTGGTGTGCCAACTTATACTCGCCCGGTGTTCTTGTGAGAGAGATATCTAGTTATGGGGACACCATTTTTCCCATATACTGCCTATGTGCAAACTTAATCCTGTGTATGAGGAATTAATTGGGTTAAGCTGTTGGTCTCTCTCGTTTTGGGGTGGGGTCAGCCAGAACAGATACAAGTTTCCGACAAGAGTAGTGAGCAACCCCAAGTTTTAGCTCCTAGTTCCAACTCCCAGATTTATCTGTGGAGTAAATCTAACATCTAAAATCGACTGAGGTATGCGGCGAAGATGTAACCCTGTACTGCTGATTGAGGGGTGTCATACCTCGATCGCCCATTGATATCAATTATTTATGGGGTCTGTCGCTCTGGTAGTTGCGAGAGCCATAATTTAAGCCATAATTGTTGATAATATCAATGGATGCCTGTCGATAGGAGTGGGTATCAATCGTGGCGCTTAAGCCAAAAATAACATCAAACGGTAGCAACAAAAACAATAACTATAAAAATAATTTAATAATCTACGTGGGCTCAGGGAAGTGAATATGTTTAACGCAACTGAACTGCTGATTAAGGCTTTTGTCAATCGCCTGATTGAAGGCTACCGCCACACTTACGGTGGGTTTAAATCTGACTATGGTGAGATTATTGCTTGGGTGGCGAGTATGGCTTTAGAAAATATTGCTAATAGCGATGCTCTTTACCACAATGTCGAACACACTATTTTAGTAACCTTGGTGGGACAAGCAATTCTGGGTGGGAAGCACATCCGCGAAGGGGGTGTTTCCTGCGAAGATTGGCTGCACTTCCACATTGCTTTGCTCTGTCACGATATCGGGTATGTTAAAGGTGTCTGCCGACAAGATAGAACAGATTTAGGACTCTATGCGACGGGAATAGGCGACCTGAAATTAACGCTGCCTCCGGGGGCGACGGATGCTAGTTTGATGCCTTATCATGTCGATCGCGGAAAAATGTTTATTGACGAGCGTTTTGGCAGTCACAAACTGATTGATGCTGAGCTGGTTAAGCGTAATATTGAGCTGACTCGTTTCCCAGTTCCTGCTGATGAAGATTATCAAGATATTGTAAATTACCCGGGTTTAGTTCGGGCTGCTGATTTAATTGGTCAGTTGAGTGATCCACGATATTTGCAAAAGATTGCGGCGCTGTTTTACGAGTTTGAGGAGACTGGGCAAAATCTGGTTTTGGGCTATCAGAATCCGGGGGAGTTGCGGGATGGTTATCCGAAGTTTTATTGGAATGTGGTTTATCGGTATGTGAAGGATGCGATCGGCTATTTGGAACTGACGCAGCAGGGGAAACAAGTGGTTGCTAATTTGAGCGCGAATGTTTTTCGGGTGGAGCATTCTCAGGTTCCAGAGTCTGCGGTGGCTGTAGTTAGCTAGGGTTGGGGTGGATGTCGGGCGATCGCTCTTTTCAACTGATTCGCGGTCAAGGTTACTTTAAGTTAAAACCTATAATTGCTTTGACAATTACTGATGTTGAAATGTTTGACAATGACCAAGAAGTAATTTCTCATTTTGTGTTTACTGATAAAAACAGTTTATTTGATTATGTCGATCCATAGATTGAACTGATATTTATCGAATTGCCCAAATAAAATAAACAATTGGATGAGTTAGAAACTTTGACTGATAAGTTGATTTATTTTAAGAAAAATGCTCCCCGCTTGGAAATAGTGCCGTCAACAATGGAAACAGTATCGGAAATACAGCAAGCCTTTGCGATTGCCAATGAAACTAATTTGAATCCAGAGGAGTTGGCATATTTAGAAGAACACGAAATGTTTATTCTCGATCAGCAGGGTGTCTTGCTCAAGGGAATTGAAAAAGGCATCGCACAAGGCAGAGAACAAGGCATCCCAGGAGGCAGAGAACAAGGACTCGCGCTAGGAATGAGAGAAAAGGCTCTATAAATTGCTAGGCAACTTCTCAATGTCCTTGACAATCAAACCATTAGTCAAACTACTGGTTTGAGCGTTGAAGATATCCAAAACTTGCGGGAGGAATAGAAGGAAGGGAAAAAGTGCGATCACACAATGAGTGCACCTTTTCTCGTTAACAGGCTCAGCCTGGTAGCACTGGTTTTTGAAGCTCTGCCTCTGTGATTGAGAATTACGCTAAATATTAACTCTCATCCACCTAATACTCAAGGATGAGCCTGCCCTCTCTCTAAAGGAAGATTTCATTAAACGAGTAAATTCCGTATGATGCTCTAAAAGTCAGTTAGAGGGGAAAGCTATCTCCGACTGTAGCTCCGAATAACTGACCAATCTTACAATATAAAAAAATACATCTCATGACATCAGTCACTCCAAATCAAACTTCCTCTCAATACGAAGTTAGCGAACCAGAAGAAAAAATTGACTCTCTGGTAGAAGAAGTTAAGCCAGAAAGCGAACTCGATTTAGAATTTCTCTACACCAGAGACATTGAATTCCGACAAGAAACAATTTATTTCATTGTAGTCGATCGCTTTTACGACGGCGACCCCGCAAATAACGAAGGCCCCAACCCAGAACTTTACGATCCCGAAGGCAAAGATTGGGGTAAATATTGGGGCGGCGACTTGCAGGGAGTTATCGACAAACTCGATTACTTAAAAGATATGGGAGTTACCGCAGTTTGGCTGACTCCACTGTTCGAGCAAGTTGAAGCATTATTTGTCGAACAAGCGGCAATTCACGGCTACTGGACTAAAGATTTTAAGCGACTAAATCCCCGCTTCATTGCCACAGGCGACAATCCTTCTATCAACCAAACACAAGAAACTAAAGATACCGTATTTGACAAATTAGTATACGAGTTGCACCAGCGAAATATGAAACTCGTGCTCGATATTGTCTGCAATCACAGCAACCCAGATTTTAGTGGTAAAAAAGGGGAACTCTACGACGACGGCGTAAAAATAGCTGACTTTAACGACGATGAAGATGACTGGTATCACCACTACGGCGAAGTCACAAACTGGGAAGATGAATGGCAAGTCCAAAACTGCGAACTCTCGGGTTTAGCAACTTTCAACGAAAACAATATTGCATACCGCAATTACATTAAGTCAGCAATTAAACAATGGCTGGACAGAGGCGTTGATGCTTTGCGGGTTGATACAGTCAAGCATATGCCTATTTGGTTTTGGCAGGAATTTAATGCTGACATTTTAACACACAGACCTGATGTTTTCATTTTTGGCGAATGGATTTACAGCGACCCTAGAAACGATCGTTCTGTGGAATTTGTCAACGAGTCGGGGATGACTATTTTAGATTTTGGTCTGTGCGTGGCAATTCGAGAAGTATTGGGAAAGGGTGCGGAGGCGGGATTTAAGTTAGTCCAAGATGTCCTGAATTTGGATCACCGCTACTACGGGGCGACGGAGTTGATTACTTTTATTGACAACCACGATATGCCGAGGTTTCAGTCGTTGAATCCCGATCCAGAAATGCTGCGGTTGGCGATAGGTTTAATTATGACGACTCGCGGTATTCCTTGCATTTATTACGGCACCGAACAGTATCTTCACGATGATACCGAAGGGGGAAACGACCCCTACAACCGCCCGATGATGGAAAAGTGGGATACTGATTCGCCGATTTATCGAGATGTGCGGTTGCTGTCGGGCTTGCGGCGGCTGAATCCAGCTATTTCGATGGGGAGTCAGTGGCAAAAATATCTAACTGCTGATGTTTATTGTTACGTGCGTCGCTATCGCGATTCCGTGGTGTTTGTAGCGATGAATCGGGGCAATTCTGTGACACTTAAAGAGGTGGATACTGAGCTGCCTGATGGAGAGCATACGGAGGTTTTATCCCGCCGTAAGTTTGAAGTTAAAGATGGAATGCTGTACAACTTAGAGTTGGGTTCGCGGGAAGTAATGATTTTTAGCCGCGTCGGAGAGCGAGTTAAGGCGAAAACTATTGTGCGGGCGCAGCTTAACAGCGTTAGAACTCAGCCTGGGGAAAGAATTGTGGTGATTGGAGATTGTCCTGAATTGGGGAATTGGGATATTAGTAAGGGCTACCCCTTAGAGTATATCAATACTAATACTTGGTTTGGGGAAATTCCTTTTAATGAAAGTGCGGGGAAGTTGATTTCTTATAAGTATGCGCTGCTACGGGAAGGACTGTCGCCGCTGCGAGAAAATCTGGTTTGTCGCCGCTGGGTTTTAGTTTCGGAAGGGACTGTGAAATGGCGGGATAAGTGGGCGAGTGGACGGGAGTCTTAATAGTTTTGATTTCGGAGTTTTGAGTGAAACCGTTTTAGGCACAGAAACCGGGTTTGATGAACGAAAATACTTCCTTAAGCCTTTCGATTATCTTTGTCAAACCCGGTTTATTTACTAGGTAAGTAACTGCTATGAGATTTAATTAGGAACTGCAACTCATAATTGATGATTTTTTAAATATGACTTAGGTAATAAATAGTTGGGCTTTTTATCTATGTCAGTAAGGTGTGCATTGTGCATCCTGCAGACGTGATTTATGGTGCGCCGAGGCGCACCCT
Source organism: Microcoleus sp. Pol17C6 (assembly GCF_036701145.1). Lineage (NCBI taxonomy): Bacteria > Bacillati > Cyanobacteriota > Cyanophyceae > Oscillatoriales > Microcoleaceae > Microcoleus > Microcoleus sp. Pol17C6. The sequence goes on along the minus strand of NZ_JAUBQH010000018.1, from coordinate 52,079 downwards.
ACAGTTTTATTAAAGCGATGATCGCCACTTCTGGGCTAAAACATCGACATAACGTTCGCTGCTGTGCTGGTTCACAACCATTTCGTAGCCGCGCTGCACTTGAGATTCAGCTTCTTGAGGATTTTTTAGCAAATGGACGATCGCCTCCCGCAAACCTGTTGCATCTCCCACATTTACAAGTTTGGCAAGATCCGGGGCAGCTAAATAATCGACCCTACCTTGAGTCCCAGTCATGACGACCGGGCGGCCATTGCTTCCAGTAAAACCTGCACTCCAGCAGCATATTTATAGTCCACCAAACAAACTGCTATTTGGTGCTGGCAGAAATTATCTAACCCTCAGAAAATTCTATCCTCAACTATTGAAAGTGGTGGTGCGGTCAGTCAGTCGATTTTACATTTTATACCATTTTTTTAAAGATGTGATAGACTTGTGTAAAAAGTAAAGGAGAGCATTACAATGTCTGGTCGTCCTCATATAAAGATTACCGAATCTGTAGAAAGTTTGCGAGAAATACTCAAACAGCAAAAAAGAATTCTCGCTTATAACAAAGTTCAAATGCTTTATTTGTTTCAGTCAAAACAAGTAGAAACTGTGCGGGAAGTATCGGCAGTTTTAGGTAAAAGTGAGGCAACAATTCATCGCTGGCTCTTTCAATATAAAGAGGGTGGTATGGAAAATTTGTTAAAACATCGGCAGGTTTTTGGTCGCCCAAAAAAGTTCTCAGTTGAAATAGCAGCGACCTTGCAACAAGAGTTGAGGGACCCCGAAGGATTTCAGAGTTATAAAGAAGTTCATCTTTGGCTCGGGTTGATTAAAGGAATAGCTAGCAGTTATCAGGCGGTATATTCTTTAGTTAGAGGGAATTAAAAAGTAAATTAAAAATTCCCAGACCTCGCAGTGTTTCTCAGAAATTTACGGCAATTAATGAATTTAAAAATAACTTGCATCAACAGATAAAAGCTCTCCTAGACAAAGCTTTACCTCAAGTAAACAAATATAAAAAAGTCACTTATTGGTGTAGTGATGAAACTCGGCTAGGACTACATACAATTCGTCGGCGCAAGCTGACGCTTTCAGGCGTAAAGCCCATTGGGAAGCATCAATGGAAATTTGAGTGTTTTTGGCTGTATGGGGCAGTATCAATCGCTACTGGAAAGAGTTTTTTTGGGAGTTTTCCCATTTAGACAAAGTTTGTTTTGGAGCATATTTACAACTTTTGTCACTACAATATCCTGAGCAATTACACATCATTCAAGTTGATAACGCACCTGCTCATAATTTGGACTCATCTGAATTACCAGACAATGTTATTTTACTATTTCAGCCTCCGGCTTGTCCCGAAGTAAATCCGACAGAAAGAGTGTGGGAATATCTGAAAGATTTTTTAGCTTGGTCGGTGTTTAGTAATCTTGACGAACTCCGCACAAAAGTCAAGGAAATTTTGGCATCTTTCACCGAACGTGTCATTGGTTTTCTCACCGGATGGTCTTGGATTTTACATTCTTTATCTCTATCACATCTTTGAAAAAATGGTATTAGATTTTAGATTTTAGATTGACTCTACACATGATGAATCTGGGGGTGCTCCGTCATGTCTAAATTTTTTTAATTCCACCACTCCTGTCTGGGGCTTGTATAGCAACGGCCCTCATGCTTAGGAAACCGGGTTTATGGACAACCGGGCGCAAATCCTGTACGAATCAAAAACAGTGACTCGCGCCGATCGATTCCAAGGACTTAAGCTTTTATGCTGAAGTTAGCTAAAGCATTTATGTTTAACCTCATGTATATTTCTCCAGAGCAAGACCAAAAAATTCGCTACACCCTGCGCGAGTGCGGTCAAGAAGCTTACAAGCTCGCAGCCCAACCTTTTGAAGTTTGCGAGAAAGGGCCCAACGACTACGTGACGAGTATCGATCAATACCTAGACCGACAACTATCGGCAGCATTTAGCGCTTTGTTTCCTGAAGACGGTAGGATCACCGAGGAAAACAGCGCCTCCAGAGCAGCTTACGGGGCTAATTACCAGCGCCTCTGGTGCATCGATCCCCTCGACGGGACTGAAGAATTTATTCGGGGAAAACTGCACTACGCTTCGATGGTGGGGCTGCTGCTGGAAGGGGAACCGGTGGCCGGCTGGCTCTACGCCCCGGCTTTTGACCAAATGTATTTTGGCGGCAAAGATTGGGGATTGTTCCAAAGTGTGGGAACCCAAGCGCCGCAGCCGATCGCGCTGTGCCCACCCCCGGCTCCGACAGCGCAAAATTGTAAAATTGTTCTCGGAGACAAAGACCAGAAAAACTACGCCCAGGCGATCGCCCAAAGCATCCCCGGAGCCGAATTTTACTCGCTGGGCAGCTTTGGCTTAAAAGTGATGGAAGTTATCTTCGGTAGAGCTGGTTTGTACCTGTATCTCAACGGCAGAGTTAAAGTGTGGGATACCGCCGGCCCTCTGGCTCTAGCAAAAGCAGCCGGATTGGTTTGTTGCGACTTGCAAGGTCAACCGCTGAGGTGGACTAAAGATGCGATCGAGCCGGAAACTCTGGCCCACACACAGTCAATCGCGATCGGCTGGCCGGAATACATAGAACCTCTGTTGGGTAAAGTTCAACAGGCAGTGGCCGGCTTGTAAACCCGTTTAAGATTAAAGAATCTGCCGATTTTACGTGAACCGGGCCTCTGCACCCTTATCATCAATTAAAGGAGCAACAGATTGTTTGTGTTCCCAAACATCGATCGTTCCCTAGCTGTTGGGTGTCGCCTAATCATATTTCCCACCTCCGCGAGTTTGCATGAAGACAGAAGCTTTCAGTGAGCTGTTCCCTCTATTTAAGGGTGCTAACCCAGAAACCTTGGGAGGGTTGCTATCAAATGCCGTCAAGCATGAGTATCCCCCGGGCCGAGCTGTAGTGATGGAGGATTCTTGGGGCAACGCGATTTACTTTGTCGTGTCTGGCTGGGTAAAAGTCCGCCGCTTGTCAAACGATCGAGCTGTATCAATGGCTATTTTAGGACGGGGTGCCTTCTTCGGCGAAATGGCCATTCTGGATGAATCTCCCCGATCGAATGACGTACTTGCTCTATCGCCAGTGCGACTTCTCAGCGTCACAGCTCAGCGATTTATCCAAACCCTGTTTAAAGACCCGCAATTGCACCACCGGATGCTGCAACTGATGGTACGGCGGCTGCGCCAAACCAATCTCCGCTATCAACTCCGCAACCGCCAGCCAGCGGTTAAACTAGCAAATACTTTAGTCGAGCTGGCAGAAAACTACGGTCAGAAAACTGCTGAGGGCAAAGATATCTTCAATATTCCTTATGAAGACTTAGCTGATGTCACAGATATCACCCTAGATGAAACCAGCAAAATTATGGAAAAACTTGATAGTAAAGGTTGGATCAATATCGATCCAGACCGCCAAACTATCCATTTGATCAACCTCAAGCACTTGATTAATTTGGCAAGTCAATGACTGATGTTACTTGTTTGGATACTTCGTCCGCTGCCGGCAACAGTCAGGGGCAACTAACAGCACCGACAATTCAATATTCGGTGGCGATGCCCAATCCTGAATCCCACCTCTTTGAAGTAACTTTGCGCGTGCAAGGTTGGTCGGAGCAGGTTCTGGATTTAAAAATGCCTGTTTGGACTCCCGGTTCTTACTTGGTTCGAGAGTACGCCCGCCACCTGCAAGATTTTAGCTCACAGGTGGGCGATTCCCTACGGGATAGCTACGCCGCGCGTGCTTTACCTTGGCGCAAGCTCAGCAAAAATCACTGGCAAATCGAGACAAATTCCGTGTCAGATGTCACGGTTTTCTACCGCATTTTTGCCAATGAACTGACAGTGCGAACCAATCATTTAGACTCGACTCACGGTTATTTTAATCCGGCGGCTTTGTGCTTTTTCTTGCCCGGTTTTGAGAGCAACTGCTACACCGTAACCGTTGTGCCGCCGCAGCCTGAATGGCGCACCGTTACTACTTTGCCACCTGTTTCTCGCCAAAATCTTACTTTCGCTGCTGCGGATTTTGACACTCTGGTAGACAGTCCTTTTGAGATTGGCTATCACGAAGTGTACGAGTTTGAAGTGATGGGAAAACCCCACCAGCTAGTTGTTTGGGGGAAAGGCAATTTAGAACCAGATCGCACGATTCGAGACATCCAAAAAGTGATCGAAGTCGAGGCAAAAATGTTCGGCGGTTTGCCTTACGAACGCTATGTGTTTTTCCTGCATTTGTCTGGCTCGGGTTTTGGCGGTTTGGAACACAAGGAGAGCTGCACTCTCAACTATCCGCGTTTTGGTTTTCGGGCTAAGGAAAAGTATGAACGCTTTATTCAGTTGGTAGCTCACGAATTTTTTCACCTGTGGAATGTCAAGCGCATTCGACCGAAAGCTCTCGAAGTATTTGACTACGAAAAAGAAAATTACACTCCTTCTTTATGGTTCTCTGAAGGCACTACCAGTTATTACGATTTGGTGATTCCTTTTCGAGCGGGTCTCTACAGCGTGAAAGGTTTTTTCCAAGGTATGGCTAAGGAAATTACTCGCTTGCAGACGACTCCGGGGCGGAACGTGCAGCCTCTGAGCGAGTCGAGCTGGGATGCTTGGATTAAACTTTATCGCCGGGATGCTAACAGCGATAATTCGCAGATTTCCTATTATTTGAAAGGGGAAGTTGTTTCGTTTTTGCTCGATTTGTTGATTCGAGCTAGACACGGCAATGAGCGATCGCTCGACGATGTGATGCGTTTGATGTGGCAGCAGTTTGGCAATGCTAATTCTGCCCAAAATGGCGATTTTGACCTGAAGTCGGAAACAGACGGCAAATCGGCGCATTTGACATCAAACGGAGACTTAAATTCTCCTTCGCTGCCCGCAGAAATAGGCTTTACTCCCGAAGAGTTGCAAAGTGCGATCGAGTCCGTCGCAGGCATCGATTTGAGCGACTTTTTTGCGCGCTATATAGACGGTACAGAAGAGTTGCCTTACAACAAATATCTCGAACCTTTCGGGCTGCAAATTTGGGTAGATGAAACTGACCGAACGCCTCGCATCGGTTGGACGTTGGGCTCGGAAAACGGGCGGGAAATGGTTAAATTTGTCGAAATAGGCTCTCCGGCACAATTGGCGGGAATTGACGCTGGGGACGAGTTGCTGGCGATCGAAGGTTTTCGGGTAAATTCAGAACAAGCGGGCGAGAGGCTTAAAGATTATCAGCCGGGGGACACAATAGAGGTGACAGTTTTTCACCAAGACGAACTGCGGACTCGTCGTGTGACTCTCGCGCCGCCCCGGCCTGGCCGCTACTCGATCGTGCCGGTGGAACAGCCCACCGCTATTCAGAAACAAAACTTTACTGGATGGCTGGGAGTTCCTCTGTCGAAATTGTGACATAAATGAAGGGGAACGGGAAAGAAAAGACAAGAAGGAATCAGGCTCAATTCCTAATTCCCAATTCCCAATTACCAATTTTCAATTCCCAATTACCCATTTTAATTATGCAAACCCCACCTCCTCCATCAATTACGCCCCGCCAGATGAATCTGCTGAGAATTGTTGCCTCGATGGCTTGGGCTGACGGCCAACTCGCGACAGAAGAAGTTGATTTAATGCTCGATCGTTTTTGCAGTTTGTTTGCCCCAGATACCGACGGACAACAAATGCAACAAGAACTGCGGGATTATATTATGCAAAATATTCCCCTTGACGAGTTGATCGGTCAACTAGAAACTCAAGATGAAAGGGAATTAGTCCTGCAACTCGGCTATGAAGTGATTTCATCTAGTTCTCGCACTCCTGACGAACCAAAAATTAACGCTGAAGAAGCCGCAGCTTATCAAAAATTAGTGCAGTTGCTGAATCTTTCAGAGGATGTGGTCAAGCGTATTGAAGCTGAATCATCGGCGGGAGATACTTCGGAGGGAATGATAGAGAAGATGGCTCAAAAATTAGAAAAGTTCATCAAAGGCTAGTTCGGGACTTGCGTGCGCTTGGCTTAAAAACCCGGTTGATTCCTAAATTTCTCGTTACTAAACCTGGAATTTTTCGTAGAAACCGGGAATAAGCCCTCCATGCCTAAGTCTTGTTAGATAAGTATCGGAATAATAATTTTATGATTGCAACTATTTACAACTAAATCAGAAGAGAAATAAACCGGATTGTGACTCCCAATTTCCTAAGATATAGTAAGAAATAAACACGGAAAAGTCGAGAATATTTTTCATCGCCGAGAACGGTAAGAAAATTTGCGATCGCCCTTCCCGCGCGCTGCCTTCCCCTTAACGATAATTAGGGACTTAGGTAAAGCCTAAATCCCTAATTGAGCTACCGATTTTTGGCGATGACTGAAAGTGAAGCCAACCAGTCATTAGTGCGGTAACTTGCTGAGGGCGTGCCAAGTTCTGTAGCCTACAATTCCATCTTGCGGTAAAGCCTTGCTCAGTTGCAATTGTCGCACGGCTACATCTGTCATCGCCCCGAAGAATCCGTCAATGGAGCCGAAATAGTATCCATTGATTTTCAAGACATTCTGAACAATTTTAACAGCATTACCAGAACTGCCCTTCATGACGATCGGCATATTCACAGGTGCACCAGAGTATAGTGCTTCCCAAGTGATAGGGCCGACAATCCCATCTTCTTTTAAAAAAACGCGGTGTTGATAGCCTTTGACCGCGTTTTGAACTTGGACGCCGAAAATACCGTCAATCGGCCCGAAATAATAAGCCCAATGATATAAAAGCTGTTGTAGTTCCTTGACAGCTTGACCTGTTGAACCCATTTGTAAAGTGGGTTTGTTGACTCCCGTGGTTTCAGCAAATGTAAGACTTGATTGAGCAGTAGTATCGGCGACAAGAGCCATAGTTTCATTGTTCAAGCTTCTTTCTTCGGTATACATAATGTGGTTCCTCTCAACATTTAAGTTTTGGTGTTTGATATTTCAGGTATAACTGGTGGGATTTGTGGATGCACAGTCACTTTTTGGAGTGTCACTCATGTGAGTGTCACTCGTTTGAGTTACTCGTTGGTTTGTCATAACGAATACAAGTTGTAATATTTTTATGAGGACTTCCGTTGTCAATACAAACCAAGGGGTAAGGTGCGCGGTGGACACCTACCCAATACAAAGATGCGGGGTACGCACCCTACCAACTAATGTTGATTGTTTACTCAGTAAATTCTCGCAATGTTGGAATTAAATACTGTGTCAAAGTAAAGGCATCTAATCCTAATTCCGTCCGTTCTTTGGCAGCCATGATTCCGGCTTGAGCGTGCCACCAAGCTGCTGTTACAGCAATTGATTTAGGGGGGGACTTGCGGGCGATCGCAGTTGCTAATAGTCCCCCTAACAAGCCTGTGAGAACGTCGCCACTGCCGCCTCTGGCGAGGGCTGGGGTGCTTTCGGGATTGAGGTAGGTGATGGTACGTGAAGCGTAGCTATCCCGTAGGGAATCGCCCTCATCCTTCCAACTTATGCAAACTCTCGCTCCTTTGAGCAATATCGTTGCACCACAAAGCTGAACTGCTGCTTGAGTTGCCGCAATTCGATCATCGCCGGTTTCGTCGGCTAATTCGGGAAATAAACGCTTGAATTCACCCGGGTGAGGCGTGATAATTGTAAGTGCTGAACGTTCCGACAAAATCGGGACTGTGCCGAGTTGAGCGAGGATATTTAAACCGTCAGCATCTAAAACCAGAGGTCGATCGCTCTCCAGTAGAGATTCTACAGCTATTGCCGCTTCCAATGTCAGACCTGGCCCTGCGGCGATCGCATCATAGAGGCCCAAATCAATTGCTACTGGCAACTCGCTAATTGCACCGCTTTGGGTTTCGGGACATCCTATAATTAATGCCTCTGGCAACTGGCTGCTCAACATCGGTTTAATCGACTCAGGAACAGCGATTGACAGCATTCCGATGCCGCTTGCTCTTGCTCCCAATGCTGCCAAAATTGCTGCTCCGCTGTAGCGGCGGGAACCTGCAATAATTAGTAAGTGACCGTTGGTGTATTTGTGCGAAATTGGCGATCGGGGTAACGGCAAATGCTGAGTTGCCGATGCTTTTGTAATGCGTTGTATTGCTGGCGTTTCGCCCAATATTGCTGCAATATCTGCTGCAGGAATATCAAAATCAATTAATTCGGAACTCCCGATATATTCTAACGCTCTATCTTGCAGAAAGGCCATTTTCCACAAACCCAAACATAATGTATGTTTTGCCCGAATTGCTGTCCCCAAAACTTCTCCGGTATCTGTATGAATTCCCGATGGAATGTCTATACTTAAAATGGGTATGTTTAAATTATTTATTTCGTCAATAGCTGCCGCAGTGGCGTTATTAATTTCTCGTTCTAATCCAAATCCAAATAAACCATCTACAAGCCAATCGCAGTTTTTCAGCGGTTCAATTTTGTCAACAAATGGAATATTTAAAGAACGCGCATAATCAGCGTGATTTTTTGTTAGTTCTTTTAGTTTAGAAAACGGACAGTAAATAACTACTTGGAACCCTTGAAAGTGCAATTCGCGGGCAACAACCAAAGCATCGCCGCCGTTGTGTCCGGGGCCAACCAATACGCCGATAATTGGCAATTGAGAATTAACAAGATTTTTCCCTTCTTCCCTTTTCCTTCTATCCGTTAAATCCCGTACACTGCCCGTTGCCGAACTTCCTTCCACCTTCAAAAGCTGCTGAATGCGTCTAGCAATCAGTCCCGCGACTTTTTCCATTAAAGCTGCGACTGGCATTCCAGCAGCAAAAATTCTCGTTTCTATTTGCCGCATTTGGTCGGCGGTGACAACAAATTTTTGAATAGTCATATTAGTGCTAAAATTTCAGCTAACAGCAGCAGTGGCAAGTTGTAGTATCTTTGTGGTATAATAAATTAGCTCGATCGAACAAAGTAACAGTAAAATAGCAATTTCTCTCCAACCATGAACAAGATTGTTGTAGGCCTCTCCGGCGGGGTCGATAGTTCCGCAGCAGCCGCAATTTTACACCATCAGGGATATGAAGTGGTGGGTTTAACGCTGTGGTTGATGAAGGGCAAAGGTCAGTGCTGCTCTGAGGGAATGGTCGATGCAGCTAAAATTTGCGAAGATTTGGGCGTTCCCCACCACATTGTTGACAGCCGCGAGGTCTTTCAGGCAAGTATTGTCGATTATTTGGTGGAGGGTTACAGTGCAGGGGTTACGCCTTTGCCTTGTTCGCAGTGCAATAAAACTGTGAAGTTCGGGCCAATGCTTAAGTATGCTCGCGAAGAACTGGGAATTGAAAAAATCGCTACAGGCCACTACGCTCGGATTACTTACGATGCTGCTACAGGTCGTTATCAGTTGCTGCGGGCGATCGACCCTGCGAAAGATCAGTCTTATTTCTTGTACGATCTAACACAGGATTTGTTGGCGGGTACGGAATTTCCTTTGGGGGAAATTACCAAGACAGAAACTCGCAGAATTGCGGCAGAATTTGGCTTGACAACTGCTGATAAGCCGGAAAGTCAGGATTTATGCTTGGTGGAAAGTAACGGTTCGATGCGGGCTTTTCTGGATAAGTACATTGCGCCGCAAAAGGGTGACATTGTGGACAAGTCAGGACGGGTGCTCGGACAGCATGACGGTGTGCACCACTACACCATCGGGCAGCGGAAGGGACTCGGAATTGCTGCCGCGGAACCGCTGTATGTGATTGAACTCGATGCTGCTGGCAATCGGGTAATTGTGGGCGATCGACAGTTGGCAGTAGAATCTGAATGTACAGTCCAGAAAGTGAATTGGGTTTCTGTGGCTGCGCCGATGGCTCCGATTCGGGCTCAGGTACAGATTCGATATCGATCGCAACCCGTCCCCGCTACCATTATTCCTGTACAATCCTCCCAAGCAGAGGAAAAAGTCGGCGGTACAAGAGTTAAGTTGATTTTTGACGAACCGCAGTTGAGCATTACCCCCGGACAAGCGGCTGTTTGGTATGACGGAGAAGTGCTGTTGGGCGGCGGCATCATCGAAAGAAACCAACTCCCAGGTTGATTTAAGGGACAGGCGTGCTTACCCCACAAAAAACTTCCCACCAGAAAATTCACACTTTTTGGAACAGGCATCTTGCCTGTTTCAAGAAGCCCACAAGAAACTTCCCACCAGAAAATTCACACTTTGTGGAACAGGCAAGAGGCCTGTTCCAAAAGGAAACTTATATTTCATTTCACAGGGGTACATTTACCTAGCTAACTTTTTTTCCAAACGCAAGATATTTCCCCTAGCATTAGTACGGTAAACCCAAGTTTGCCTACCATCAGAAACCACAACCCGCCAACCTTCGACAATCATTTGACCGCAAATTTCATCCGCTTTCGAGAGTCCTAAACAAGTATTCGGCCAACTTTGTTCGCTCGATTCAGTTACTTTCAACTTGTCAGCACCAATGCCAGTGGAGTCCGACAACTCTCTGCGAACTGCTGCTGCTACGGTGGCGGGCAATTTGTTCGGGGGATTTTTGCGCGTACCCTCGGCAAAATTCCCCGGTTCGGAAATTAGAGTATTGAGTGCCAATACCGAATAGCTGATTTTATGGGACACCGCGGCTGAGGAAAATTGCTGCGCGGTTTGCTGCTGTTGCCTTTCCAACTGGGCAAGGGAATCTTTGAGAGCGCCCGCGTTAGCCGCAGCGGTGTGTCTTAGCGCCGGATACATTTCCCATACCAGAATTCCTGTCAGCACCAAAGCCAAGATTACAGGATTGGGCTGCTTTTGCTCTCGGTTTTTATTCTTTGGGGATTTATTTTTGGAGATTCTTTTCATCATACGCCCTCTGCCTCACTTTACACAATGCGCGATCGCTCCTGAACACTCAACTGCAGATACTTACTTAGACACTATTGCTGGTGCTATTGGTTCCTTTGTGCAGAACCGACTTGACTGCTGGTTGCTGGTGCGGCGCAAGTATTTCCTACTTGCTGCCGGCAGTTGTGTTTCAGGAAACTTGCACTACCCAGTTATTACTTAATTTTTACTTTTTGTCTCCGGGTATTAAGAAAAATTTATGCTTAAGTAAATATTCTTAAAAGCCTCTAATCCTGCCCCCGAATCTCAGTACAAATTACTATTCTGCGTTCCAAAACTGCTAAACGTGTTTTAGACTGTGGAAGGCGAACTGAGCCAAGGATATCACAGGGATGCCGCAAAATTTGTTGCAACAGGACGAAAACGCCTTAGAAATTAAATCAGCTATCGCTGATTAATTGTATTAGCATTGTGCTTTTCTAGAGCGAGTGTCCCCGAAACTACTTTAGTAGCGATCGCTACTTTTTTAGTATAATCTTATTTAAATGTATCAATTATGAACCGAAAATCCTTGGCTATCCATTTAATGGATCGGCTGAGCTATCCTCAAAAATTTACCTTAATCGGTTTTCTATTTGCAATACCGTTAACCTTAATCATGTACCTGCTGATTTCCGAAATTAACAGCAGGGTTGATTTTTCCCAAAAAGAAATCTACGGTAATCAATACCTGCGCCCGCTGCGCCAGTTGAGGGAATACATACCGAAACTTCAACTGTTAAATTATCAGAGTTTCAATCCTAATTTAAGCAATTCAGAATCCCGAACCGATTGAGAAGCCAAGATAGACAAGAATTTTCAAGCCCTAGCAAATACAGATTGCCAGATAGGAAACATATTAATGTCCAGTGAAAACTTTAATAAAATTTATCAAAATTGGCAAAATTTCAAACTTCGCCACAGCCAGTGGAGTTTAGAAAATTACAATTTTGTATATCAACGTTTAGCTGCCGAACTTAATAGACTGAGCGCTCGCGTCGGCGATCCTTCTAATCTAATTTTAGACCCCGATCTAGATACTTATTATTTGATGGATGCTACTTTGCTGAAGATTCCAGAAATCCCAAAAATTCTGTCAAAGATTAGGTTTATTTCTCAAATAAACAGCTTGCGTTCCGATCCCACACCTCAAGAAAGAGCGAAACTGATTACTTTGGCAGGCAAATTGAGAGAACTTAATCAGGATTTAGCTATCAACATGGAGGTAGGAATTAGCAATAAGTATCACGGGAATCTGAACCGGAAATTAAGTGAGAATTTGACCAACTTTAACTCGGTAGTAGAACACCTAACTGAGCAACTATATAAACTGATTAATCCCACGGCTTTAGTAGAATATTAGGCCTATCTTGATGGGAGCGATCGAGTGCTGAATTCGAGTTTTTAACTGTGGGATGGATCTCTCAATTAATTAGACTTTCTTCTGCAAAAACGCATTGATAGTTTTGTTGCCAAGAAACGCATAATTTCTATTGTGATGTCAATAACCTTAGCCCTAGTTATTTATTTGTAAGTTTTTACATAAGCGTTATGCAAACTGTATTTGTCCTTGACGAAGCTGTAAAAAAGATGGCAAGCGGCAATCTTGACCACAAAATTATTTTGGATAACAGAGATGAACTCGGGCAAGTTGTGGGGGCGTTTAACCAAATTGCCGATGCCTTAGTTGGTGCAAATCAAAAAATTACTGTTCTCAACGATCGCCTAAAAGCTGAAAATATGCGAATGAGCGCAGAACTAGACGTTACTGGCAAAATTCAGCAGATGCTGCTGCCGCAAGACCGAGAGCTCAAGGAAGTTATCGGCTTAGGTATTGCGGGATTTATGGAAGCTGCTGAGAAAGTAGGCCGCGACTATTACTACGTACTGCAGCACAAAGGTAGAGTGAAAATTGGCATTGGCGATGTGACGGGACACGGATTGGAGAGCGGCGTTTTAATGATTATGGTTCAAACGGCTGTGCGAACTTTGCTCGCCTACAACGAAGCCGATCCGGTGAGATTTTTAACTGCTATTAACAGTGTAATTTATGATAACGTGCAGCGGATGAAATCCCATAAAAATGCTATCCTTGCTTTGCTAGGTTATCAGCAAGGAATGCTGAAGTTGAGCGGCCAGCACGAAGAAATGATTGTCGTGCGGTGTAACGGTTCTGTCGAGCGGTTTGATACGATGGATTTGGGTTTCCCGATCGGGCTGGATGCAGATATTGCTGAATTTGTTGCTGAAAAAATTGTGCATTTGCATTCAGGAGATGTGGTAGTGCTGTACACTGACGGGATTACGGAAGCTAAAAATATGGATAAACTGCTTTATGGTTTAGATAGATTAATTGAGGTAATAGAGATTAATTGGCAGCGTTCGGCTGGCGAAATCAGGCAGGCTGTAATTAAGGACGTGCGAGCGCACATCCGCGAACAAAAAGTTTTTGATGACATCACCTTGCTGGGACTCAAACAAAAATAACTCTTTGCATCTCCCTTCTAAAGTTTAAAATATATTCAGTGATCCCCATCATCTCAAACTTTAGCTCTCACATCGATATGAGTCAAATTTTCGGCGATTTCATCGAGCAGCCCGCTAGCCAAGAATACTTAATAATTGGATTTTCTCCCAGTTCGGTTCCTCTCAAGCAGCGGTGGCGGAACAACGGTTTGTCGGCGGATTTTCTGGCTGACTACCTGACGACTTTTTTTCCGGGCAACCAAGATGAGCCCTCGACAATTGAAAGACAAGCTGAAATAAAAAGCGCTGTTAGCTACATTGCCAACGAGTTATTGGAAAATGCCATGAAGTTTAATGATCAAACCTCGGAGTACCCGATCGATATTAAACTGCAATTAGAGAGCGACGGAATGATTTTCTCAGTTGCTAATAGCATCTCTCCCCAATCTGTGGACAAGTTTCAGGCTTACATTCACCAGTTGCTGACCTCAGATCCCAGCGAACTTTACATTCAGCGGTTGGAAAAAAATGCTGCTGACGAAAGCTGTACCAATTCTGGATTGGGTTTGTTGACCATGCTCACAGATTATAGCGTCAAACTTGGCTGGAAATTCCAGACCGTACACAAAGACCCGGAAGTAATTGCGGTGACAACTATGGTGCAATTAACAGTATAAGCAACGCTGGCGCTAGATAATATCTAAGGGACTTTTTTTTTGTGGCTATGGAAATTAATACAGAAGATTACCGGATCTGTTACGATCCAGCAACGGCAACCGTGAGTTTTATTGGATCTCTAAGGCTGAGCGGGCCTGCGGAGTACGCGCCGATAGCGCAGTTCCTGACGAAGGTTGGCGACTTGGAACCGACGAAAATTACCCTCAATTTGCAGCAGTTAGAATTTTTGAACAGTTCAGGCATCAATATGCTATCGAAGTTTATTATCGAGATCCGCAAAACAGCCCGGGTGCAAATGGCGGTACAAGGCTCTCAAAGCATAGGTTGGCACGGCAAATCTTTGAGGAATTTCCAGCGCCTGATGCCGGGTTTGCAGTTGGAATTTCTATAGATAGACTATTACTTTTAGGGTGCGAGCTGTTGAGCAATTTTTTGTTAGTCGAGGCGCAAATTCTAGAGTTATGCTGGAAGAACAACCATCTAGAGAACAGCTACTTTTAGAGATAGAAAGATTGCGCCAGCAAGTGGAAGACTTGAAGGAGGAAAAAGCGGATCTGGAAATCTTGCTGGAAACTACTGCTGAACATTCCGATACGGTTGAAACTGAGTTACGCTCTCGCGCATTCGAGGCCGTGCGCGAAGGTGAAATCAAGCTGGCTCAATTTCTAGAAGCGATTCCCATAGGCGTGCTCGTGCTGGATTCTAAAGGCAGACCTTACTACGTAAATCACGCCGGACAGCAGTTACTCGGTCAAGGAGTTTTGCCCTTAAAGGCAGTTGAGGATTTGTCAGAAAGTTATCAAATTTATATTGCGGGAACTGAGACTATCTACCCTTTCGAGAATTTGCCTATCGTCCGAGCTTTGAGGGGCGAAAACGCGACGGCTGAAAATCTGGAAATTCATCAACCCGACAAGAAAGTTCCCCTTGAGATTTGGGGAACGCCAATTTTTGACGAGGGTGGCAAAATTGCTTTTGCGATCGCAGTTTTTCAAGATGTCACGGAACGCAAAGAAGCTGAAGCCGATCGCCATTTATTTATTAAGAAACTATTTGACCTCAACCAAAATTTAGAAAAATCCCTGGATGCCGAATCAGACTTAACTGATGCCTACGGTAGATTTGTGCCGCACCAATTTCTAAATTTGTTGGGATATGAAAGTATTATAGATGTCCATTTAGGCGACCAAGTGCAGCAGGAAATGTCGGTGCTATTTTCGGATATTCGCGACTTCACGACGCTTTCAGAAACTATGACTCCCCAAGAAAATTTTAAATTTATCAATGCTTACCTTTCACGAATGGAGCCGGCAATTACTAGCAATAACGGGTTTATTGACAAATACATCGGCGATGCAATTATGGCTTTGTTTAGTGACTTTGCAGATGATGCAGTGAAAGCGGGTATTGCAATGCTAAATATCCTGAAGAATTATAACGAATACCGTCAAGGCGTCGGCTACGTCCCGATTCAAATTGGCATTGGCATCAATTCGGGTTCTTTGATGCTGGGGACAGTCGGGGGTATAAGCCGAATGGACAGCACTGTGATTAGCGATGCTGTTAATTTAGCATCTCGCATTGAAGGATTGACCAAAGATTACGGCGTACCTTTGTTAATTTCTCAGCAGACTTTGGAACGGTTGCGAAATCCGACAGATTATGCTATTAGGATTGTGGATAAAGTACAGGTAAAAGGAAAATCTCAATATGTCGTAGTCTATGAGGTATTTGATGCAGACCCGCCGGAAAGTTTGTCGGCAAAGCTAGCAAATTTGTCTCTATATAATGAAGCTATGTTACTGTGCGATCGCAAGGACTTCCGAGAAGCTGGAAAATTATTTGAAGAGTGTTTGCGAACAAATCCCAGCGATCATGTAGCTCGCATTTACCTGAAACGCTGTCGGGATTGGCGATCGCTCCTTAAAGGAATTTAAAGCAAGTTAGTCGATTTTAGATTTTAGATTTTAGATTTTAGATTTACTCCACAGATGAATCGGGGATATTGAACAAGAGTCTAAAATTTTGAGCTGCTTACGACTTCGGTCAGAAAACCAGTATCCGTTGTTGGGATGATTCATGACTCATGACTCATTTTAAATCCGCTTACATCTGACATTTTGCACCATTCTTGCTTAACAGGTCCCAACTACCTGTTCCACAAAAAGCTAAGCTAATGCGCCTTTAAATTGCATGGTCAAATAAACTTTCACTCTTGTGGGGTGAGAACGAAAGACCGTCCTCAACACAAAATTTAAATGCACAACAGCTTACCTCACAAAGTAATCCAAGCCCGGAGAGCTTTCTGGGATGAAGAAAACAGAGGCCTGTCCCGTGTTTAAAATCCTCCACAACATCATCAACAATCGAGCTTTTAGGCACAACCCAGAGACTTTCAAGAAAAGCCGAATTATCCCTGGTACGACACTGGGTTTTAAAATGAAGCGTTTATATTTTCAAGGCACTACAACTAAAATATATCTTGAGAGTGGTGACTGACTCCTAAAATCTGTAAAAGGTGTAAAATATAAATAGCTTTATACTTGTTACTTCTGAGGGTTCTCAAAATAGAACGGCTTAGGGCGAAAAAACCAGCGATCGGTAATTTGGTGCGAGAACGGCGGCCAGCGCTGAACCTGTCTCAGAAAAAGTTGGCGAAGGAATTAGGGATGACCTTACCCCGATTAATCGTTTAATCGTTGCGAAAATGGACACGCTACAACTTCTCGCTTGCCACTCAAGCAAATTGAGATATTGCTGGATGAGTTAGGTAATTCGTCAGATGCAACGCTTCGCGAATGCAGTAAGGCGCTGCGAGCAAGATATTTTCGGATAAGGAGTACAAAGGGTGAGTGTAGAGGGAATCAACAGCATTTTCAGAAATATTCGACTACTTCCCTATGGTGTGGCGACCCTCTCCGTGGCTCTGGCACTGGCGCTAACCCGATCGCTTTTACCGTGGCTCTACCCAACCACGACGCCCCTGTTTTTCATCGCGGTGATGGTGAGTGCCTGGTATGGCAGTTTAGGGCCTGGGTTTCTGGCAACAATTTTATCCACACTGGCAATCAACTATTTTTTTATTGAGCCGTTCTATTCCTTAAAGATCGCTAATGTAGAGACAATTGTTCGGCTGGGTATATTTTCGATCGTCGTAGGATTGAGCGCTTCACTCAATCTATCGTGGCGCAAGGCTCTAAAAAATGCGAAAGCAGCCTTGCAAACTTTACAGGAGATAAGGTCGCTAGAACAAAAAGCCCAGCTTCAGGGCCAAATAGCACAAACTGCGGCGACTGCGGCAAAAGAACAGCTAGAAACGGTACTTTCTAGCATCAACGATGGGTTTTACATCCTCGATCGAGATTGGCGCTACACCTATGCCAACGATCGCTACTGTGAAATGGTTGGAATGCAGCGGTCAGAGCTTCTGGGTCAGAACGTTTGGGAGCTATTTCCGGCTGCCGTTGACACCGATGCTTACGTGCAGTTTCATCGGGCAATGCGCGAACAAACGCCGCTCAAGTTTGATTATCTCTACTCACCTTGGAAGGGTTGGCATCACCATCGAATTTACCCTTCGCCCAGTGGACTGACCGTTGTGCTTGCTGACATCACCGATCGCAAACAGGCCGAACTCCTGCTAATCGAGCAGAAACGACTGCTGGAGTCGATCGCATTCGGACAGCCACTAGACGACTGTCTGGCAGCCGTGTGTGAGTCAGTATCCAGGCTGAATCCGGGTACCCGCGCGGGCTTTCTGCTAGCAGATGCTCAGGGGCTGACGTTTAACAGATCCATTACTCCAGACTTTCCAGCGTCTTTTGGTGAAGGACTCCAAGATGCTCCGATTAACGATTTGTGCATTGGAACCTGTGGCGAAGCAGTGTATAGCGGCCAGCCCGTGACCTGCGCCGACATTGCTAACGACGATCGCTGGTCGCAAGCATGGCGAAATTTATGCGTGGCTCATGGCATTCTAGCCTGTCATTCTCAGCCCGTGTTCAGGCACGACCATCTAGCTCTGGGGTCGCTGATGCTTTGCTTTAGCGAGGCGCGGAGGCCGACGGATTGGGAACATAAACTCGCCGAGTTCGGCACCCAAGTTGCCAGCATCGCCTTCGATCGCGATCGATCGTTCCAGGCGTTGCGCGAGAGCGAAGAACAGCTTCGATTGGCTTGCGAAGGCGGCAATTTTGGTTTGTGGTATTGGGATATAGAAACAGACACGCTGAGTTTTACGGATAGAGCCAAAGCGATGTTTGGTTTACCTGTCAATACAGCAATGTCGATGCAGGTGTTTTTAGAAGCCGTGCATCCCGACGATCGCCCATTCCTTCACACCGTCCTCAGTGAGTTAAAAGCGAATCAACCGCATACTGAAATAGAGTATCGGACGCTGTGGGCAGATGGCACCGTTCGTTGGATTTTGGCAAAGGGCGATTGCGCCTACAACGCTGAGGGCATGATAATTTCGACGCGGGGCGTATTAATCGACATCAGCGATCGCAAACAAGCCGAAGAAGCGTTGCGTCAAAGCGAAGAGCAGAGTCGGAACATTCTGGAAAGCATTGATGATGGATTCTTTTCCCTGGATGAGAATTGGCGTTTCACATACCTGAATCGGTCAGCGGAAATTCTGCTAGACCGCACTTCGGGCGATCTGATGCGGAAGAATTTGTGGGAAGAATTTCCAGGACTCAAGGGCAGCGAGTTTGAGCGGGTTTATCGGCGCGTGGCCAACGAGCGCGCGGCTTTATCAGTCACGGCGTTTTATCCCGACCACGATCGGTGGTATGACGTTCGCACCTACCCTGCCGCGAACGGGATTACCATTTATTTCCGAAATGTCACCGATGGAAAACTTGCCGAGGAGGTATTGCAACAACGAGAAGCAGAACTTCGTTTAGTTACCAATGCCGTGCCTGCCTTGATCACCTTTGTAGACTCAGACCAATACTACCGCTTCAACAATCGAGCATATGAAGAATGGTTTGGACATCCGGCAGCGCAAATCTATGGCAAGCACCTTCAAGAGGTTTTAGGTGAAACTGGGTATGAAGGGGTTCGTCCTTATGTTGAGCAAGTCTTGGCAGGACAGGAAGTGACCTTTGAAACCCAAATTCCCTACAAAGATGGTGTCACCCGTTATGTCAATGCGACTTATGTTCCCCGCTTCAATAGCCAGGGAAAAGTTGAAGGGTTTGTAGCACTGGTCAACGATATCACCGATCGCAAACAAGCCGAAGCCACACTACGGGAGAGTGAGGAACGGTTCCGGCTGATGGCAGATGCCGCCCCTGTGCTGATTTGGATGTCGGGCACCGATAAACTCTGTTATTACTTCAACCTCCCGTGGCTAAACTTTACCGGACGGACGATCGAGCAAGAAAGGGGCAATGGTTGGACAGAAGGAGTCCACCCCGACGACCTCGATCGGTGTTTAGACACCTATGTGACTGCCTTTGATGCCCGTCAACCGTTCAAGATGGAATATCGCTTGAAACGCTGTGATGGCATATACCGTTGGGTTATGGATGAAGCTGTTCCTCGCTACGGATTGGAAGGTGAGTTCTTGGGCTACATCGGCTCTTGTGTTGATATTGAAGACCACAAACAAGCTGAGGAAGCCCTGCGCCAGAGTGAATCCCGCCTCCGTCTGATCTTTGAAAGCGCCAAAGATTATGCCATCTTCACCATCGACCTTAACGGCATCATTGCCAGTTGGAACTCAGGGGCAGAAAGGCTGTTGGGCTATACCGAGACAGAAGCTATTGGTTGCCCCAGTCGGATGATCTTCACGCCCGAAGATAACGAACAAGGACAACCCGAGTACGAGAGGCAAACGGCTCTACTGCAAGGACGGGCAGAAGACGAACGCTGGCACGTCCGCAAAGATGGGAATCGCTTTTGGGCGAGTGGATTGATGATGCCCCTGCTTAATGAAGCCGATTGTCCGCAGGGATTTGTCAAAATCATGCAGGACAAGACCGCACAACGGCAAGCAAGTGAGCGACTGCAATTGCTGTATGAAACTACCCGCGATCTGATGCAGACAGAAAAGCCTCTGGCTTTGATGGACACGCTATTCCGCAAACTTGCAGTGCAACTCGATCTGCACTCTTACTACAATTTCATGGTGGAAGAAAAAGACAACCGCCGGATGCTGCATTTGAGAAACTATGATGGCATCTCTGAAGAAAGGGCGCAGGCGATCGCCTGGATCGAATTAGGGGAATATCTCTGTGGATTTGTTGCCCAAACGCAGCAGCAACTTGTCTTGAATCAAGCCGAACTCTCCACTCATCCGAATGCTAAAGCCGTCTCTGAACTGGGCATGACGGCTTACGTGGGTCAACCGTTAATCGCTCAAGGGCAGTTATTAGGAACGCTCTCATTTGCCAGTCGGACTCGGACGCACTTTACGCCTGCAGAAATCGATATGCTGGGATCGACCTGCGACCAGATCGCGATCGCTCTGGAACGGGCAAACCTGAACGATTCACTCCAGCAGCAAGCGGAACAGCTAAGACAGGCAAATCGGATCAAGGATGAGTTTTTAGCGGTTCTATCCCATGAATTGCGATCGCCCCTCAATCCCATCCTGGGCTGGTCAAAGCTGCTGCAAACTGGCAAGCTAGATGCGGCAAAAACTGCACAGGCGTTAGCGACTATCGAACGCAACGCCAAGCTGCAAGCTGAATTGATTGAAGATTTGCTTGATGTCTCGAAAATTCTCCAAGGCAAGCTCAGTCTTAATATTCGTCCAGTCGATTTAGCTTTAACCGTGGAATCGGCGATCGAAACTGTCAATTTGGCTGCTGTTGCCAAATCCATTGATATTCGGACTGTGTTAGATCCTCAGATCGGACAAATTTTGGGGGATTCGGGCCGTTTGCAGCAAGTAGTCTGGAATCTTGTTTCCAATGCGGTCAAATTCACTTCAGCCGGGGGGCGCGTTGAGGTGAATTTGACTCGTGTTGGCAATCACGCTCAAATTAAGGTGGCGGATACAGGGATAGGCATCGCACCGGAGTTTTTACCCTACGTGTTTGACTACTTCCGGCAAAAAGATGGCGCTACAACCCGCAAGTTTGGGGGCTTGGGATTGGGGCTGGCGATCGTGCGCCATCTAGTGGAACTCCACGGCGGCACCGTTGCCGCAGATAGCCCGGGTGAAGGGCTAGGAGCTACCTTTACTGTAAGACTCCCCCTATCAGGGAAGGTAAGACAAGAAAAGTCTCTTGCAGGACTTTCGGAACGATCGACTGCGGATGAACCGTTATCTGGGATGCGGATACTGGTTGTAGATGATGAGCCGGATATGCGAGAGTTGATTTCCTTTTTGCTAGAAGATGCAGGTGCAGAGGTACTGACTCTTGCTGTCCCTCAAGAAGTCCTCACAGCGTTGACTAATTTCCAGCCCGATGTCCTGTTGAGCGACATTGGAATGCCGGGGATGGATGGCTATATGCTGTTGCGGCAAGTGCGAGTCCTGCCGCCAGAACGGGGTGGGCTGATTCCCGCGATCGCCCTGACGGCCTATGCGGGCGAGTTTAATCAACAGCAAGCTTTGCAAGCTGGATTTCACCGACATCTGGCAAAGCCGATCGAACCGGATCAATTAATTAAGACGATCGCCGCACTTCTTAGCAAGAACACTCATGACCCCGCAATCTATAAAGATTGACCCGAAGGATCTCAAACCGAGCGGACATCACCAAGCTTTTAAGTTGCTCTGGTTAGGCAGCGATATTTGTATTACAGGAGAATCTATCAATAAATCCGGTTTCTAGTCTAACAGTGCGTAAGTCCTGATAATATAATCAATAATTTGGAGTGTCAAAAAAAGACGATGGGAATTAACAAGCACCAGCCTAGAATACATATAAAACCTTCAGTGATTAAAGCGATAGCTCTGTTCTTTCTGTGCTGCTTGTTAACGGCAAGTTGCGGGCAGGGATCACGTCGATCGGTGAATGCGAGCGGCGAAAATGCTAATAACCGCATTACTATTGGCACAACCTTGAAATTGCGGACGATCGACCCTGCGGACGGTTACGAAACATTATCAGGACAATTGCTGCGAAATTTGGGCGACACTCTCTACACCTACGAGTCTGGAACTACAAAGTTAATCCCCCACTTAGCGACAGCAATGCCAAAAGTTAGCCAAGACGGATTGACATATACAATCCCCTTGCGTCAAGGCGTTATTTTTCACGATGACACACCGTTTAACGCCGCAGCAATGGAATTTTCCTTGCAGCGGTTTATCAAAAATGGTGGCAGTCCGGCTATGTTGTTGAGCGATGCAGTAGAATCGGTGAAAGCCACGGGCGAATATGAATTAACTTTTCAACTCAAAAAGCCTTTTTCTGCTTTTCCTTCCCTGTTGACATTTTCCGGTATGTGTGCTGTTTCTCCGAAAGCATACGAGATTGGACAGGGTAAATTTAAACCCGATTCGTTTGTGGGAACTGGACGTTACAAGCTGGCGAAGTACGGCAGCGATTCTCTCAAGTTTGACGTGTTTGAAAAGTATTGGGGGGAAAAGCCTGTTAATCAAGGAATTGACATTTTGCTGCTTTCTAGTTCGTCAAATTTGTTCAATACTTTTCAGACTGGTGCCGTTGATGTGGCTTATTTGTCTCTGGATGCAGACCAAGTTCAAAGCTTGGACGAGGGAGCAAAAAAAGGGAAATGGCAGGAAATCGCGGGGGAAAGCAGTACGGTTAATTACATAACGCTGAACACCAAGTCTAAACCGCTGGACAAGTTAGAAGTCAGACAGGCTATCGCAGCAGTGATGGATCGCCCGGTGATTAACGAGCGCGTACTGCGGGGACAAGCACAACCGCTTTACAGTCTGATTCCCACAAACTTCGACGTTCAAAAACCGGTTTTTAAAGAACTCTACGGTGATGCCAACACGACAAAGGCTAAGGAACTTTTAACGAAAGCGGGATACTCTGCCACAAATCCTTTCGTTCTGCCAATTTGGTATGCTTCATCTTCCACAAAACGAGCTTTAGTGGTGAGCATGATGGAGGCGCAAGCTAAACTCAAAATGGACGGGATAATGAAGGTAGAAATTAACAGCGTGGAATCTCCGACTTTGTTTCAAAACATCGAGAAGGGAATTTATCCTGCGGTTTTAGTGGATTGGTCCGCCGACTTTTTTGACGCTGACAATTACATCCACCCGTTTTTAGATTGTGCGACAGGTTCCGAGGCTGAGGGCTGCTCCAAGGGTCAAAGTCAAGGTCAGGGTTCGTTTTATTATAGCGATCAGGTAAATCAACTGATCGACAAGCAGCGCAAAGAAACAAACCCTGAAACCCGCAAAGCCATATTTGCCGAAATTCAAGACATACTGGGTAAAGATGTACCTTTCATCCCTCTTTGGCAGGATAAGGACTATACTTTTGCTCAGAACAGCATCACCGGCGTCCGTCTAGAACCGACGCAATCTTTTCCTTTTTGGTTCCTGAAAAAGCAATAATTCGTTACAATAATAGAGGGGAGTTGAAACGTCAATAATTATTGCATATTTTGTACACAATAGGGTGATGATTGTCACAGTTTATCAAAGAGACTGATCACCCTAACCTATTTAATAATGTGGGATATTATTAAAAGAGAGATATTGCTGAGGGTGGGTATATGAAACTTGGGATTTTAACAACAACAGGGCTGGTAATTGCGATGGGCTTAGCCTCGGGAGTAAAGGCAGAAAACGTATCCCACGTCAAGCAATTATTAGAAACTAAAAAATGTAACCAATGCGACTTGACAGGAGCACAACTTGCTGGTATGAATCTGAGCGGGGCAGATTTGAGCGGTGCGAATCTCAGAGGTGCAAATTTGAACGGTGCAAATTTGGACGAAGCCAAACTGAATGAAGCAAATCTGAAACAAGCTAAATTGCAAGGTGCGAGTTTAATTGGGGCTAAAATGCACGGGGCTAATTTGGAGGGTGCTGATCTGAGCCGCGCTAATCTGAGTTTGGCGGGTTTAGTGATTGCAAGTTTGAAAAATACCAACCTCACCAGCGCTAATTTAATCGGCGCTAATTTAGAAAGCGCCAATTTGGCGGGTGCAAACCTGAGAAATGCTCGCCAGTCTGTAGCGAATTTAGCTAATATCAGCCTCAGAGGTGGCAGTTTGTCGGGAATAGACGTACAGGGAGTCAACTTGCGGGATGCAAATTTGACCAATGCAAATTTGAACGGTGCAAATTTGAACGGTTCAGACTTGACAGGTGCTAATTTAAAGAATGCCAATATGGCAAATGTAGATTTAGAAAACGCTTCTTTGCCGTAGGACGATCGCCAATTGCTATATCAAATGCTGGTGCTTAACAAACTTAATATAATAAGGTAGGGGCAATTCTGAAATTGCCCCTATAGTTTTAATTGTATGATTTATCTTGTTCCAGGTCGCTGCGTAGGTCAATCGATTTTAGATTTTAGATTAAAGAATTGAAGCATTGACCCCACGGATAAATTCGGGGGCTTGTATCCTGGATGCTTCCGGTCATTGTTCGGTGTGCGAAGCTTTTCCCTGGCGTCTGCGATTGCTTCATATTTCGATCTAGGCTCAATCTTCCTCGTTAGCATCTTTGGCGAAGCGGATAATGTCATCATCGCCGAGGTATTCACCATTTTGGATTTCAATCATCACCAGAGGAATAACGCCTGGATTTTCTACGCGGTGAGCAGTATTCATGGGAACGTAGGTTGACTGTTTCTGCATGAGAATCGTCTCTTTGTCGTCGCAGATAACTTTAGCGGTACCGGAGACAACAACCCAGTGCTCGCTGCGGTGATAGTGCATTTGGGTGCTGATGTGATGCCCCGGCTTGACTTCAATGCGATTGATCTTATAACGATCGCCCGCGTCTATGACTGTAACTTGACCCCAATAGCGGGTTTGTGTGCGATCGTCAATTTTTTCGATTGTGTCCACTGTTTCCACCATCCTGTTTATCTCGCCAACGGTGTTTGCAAAAATAGCTGTAGTTCAAAGTATAACAGGGATAGGGTAAGTGCGATCGATTTAAACATTACTCAATTAGTCGCCACTGGCGAGCATCAACAAATTGCGACAAATGCCCCACATTTGTTGTAGCAATTACCACCTCATCGCCTTCACTTGCCTCCAATATTGCTTGCGCCGCCAAAATCACATCCCCGTCAAGTGCATTAGGTTCGGCTGTTGGTCTTCCTCTCCTTCTCGAATCAGCCCACAACTGAGCTGCTAAAAGCATTACCTCTGTAGTCAAATGACGGTAGGGAAGTTGCGATTTAAGTTCATCAAGTCGTCTAATGCCGGCCGCCTTACCTGCACGAATTAATTCGCGCCTCACCTCATAGTCAGCAATTTCAGGGAGTATTACAATGTAACCTTTCAGTGGCAAAGATTGCAGCCAAAGTTTACCCTCTTGATATAAAGGAGATGTGGCTTTGGGATTGGTAACAATTCCTAACCGCCCAGAATCTAAGAACACTATTCGGCTCATGGAATGATCTTATATATGCACGGAATTTTCTTCTAGTGCCTTGCGGAGAACTTCAGCGGTTTCTGTTTGCTCCTGTTCATCTCCCTCGTCAACCCAAGACTGTAGCAATTTGCTCAGAGCTTCGTGCTGCTGTAGGGGATCGATGGTCTTAATTTCGTCTGTAGCTTTTATCGAAGTATCGGGGGTTCCTGGCTTCATTTCTACTGTTTCGCGAAATAGCCGAATCATCTGAAGTAAGTTTGGCCAATATTCTCTCGGAGTTTGCTGAATCTCCCGCAAAAAATCTACAATTTCTTCGCCTATGAGAGTTTCTGGCGCTGAAGTTGCTGTCGCTTGGCTTTCCCTGATTAAAGCTTGGTCAGGCATAATCACTTTTCTCCTTTCTCAGATTTATATGAAGTTCAATTGATTTACGAAAAAGGGAGGGGGGCGGGTCGATCAATATCCTGGACGTGAATTAGAGATGCAGGCGTGAACCCCTACTCCTATTATAAACAAAGGGCGGGCCATAGCCCGCCGCACTTTTTACTTGCTCAACACACCATCTGGAATTCCCAAAATATCCTCAATTCGAGGCATATCTTCCAAAGCAATCACTCTGCCTTCATCCTCAAAACCTGCAATTTGATCGAAATTCAAATACCGATACAAATCCCCAGCAAAAGGATCGATTCTCTTCGACACAATGTCATTGTATTCTTGAACTGTAGGAATGCGACCTAACAGCGAACAAACCGCAGCCAATTCCGCCGAACCGAGATAAACTTGTGCATCTTTGCCCATGCGGTTGTTAAAGTTGCGAGTAGAAGTGGAAAACACCGTTGTCGCATCTTTAACCCGCGCTTGATTGCCCATACAAAGACTGCAACCGGGCATTTCTGTACGCGCTCCAGCGGCTCCAAAAATGCTGTAATAACCTTCTTCTTTGAGTTGTTGTTCGTCCATGCGAGTTGGGGGACAAATCCACAGGCGAGTTTTCACTTCCCCGGCACCTTCCAACACCTTCGCTGTGGCGCGGTAGTGACCGA
This sequence comes from Microcoleus sp. Pol17C6, assembly GCF_036701145.1. Classification (NCBI taxonomy): domain Bacteria; kingdom Bacillati; phylum Cyanobacteriota; class Cyanophyceae; order Oscillatoriales; family Microcoleaceae; genus Microcoleus; species Microcoleus sp. Pol17C6. The sequence continues at coordinate 25,565 of NZ_JAUBQH010000018.1, read as the reverse complement.
TATTTGTCATGCAGGAACCGACAAATACTTCGTCAACCCGATCGCCCGCAACCTCACTCAACAACTTAACATTATCCGGGTCATTGGGAGCAGCCACAATGGGTTCTGTAATCTCGTTCAGATCGATTTCGATGATTTCAACGTACTCCGCATCAGCATCCGCCTCCATCAGCACCGGATTTGCCAGCCATTCCTCCATCTTCGCCACCCGGCGCATCATCGTCCGCGCATCTTGATAGCCCCGCGCCACCATATTTTTCAGCAGCGCGACATTGGAGCGAATGTACTCCGAAACAGTCTCTACGCTCAATTTAATCGTGCATCCAGCGCAAGAACGCTCGGCAGAAGCATCGGTCAATTCAAAAGCCTGCTCGACCTTCAAATCGGGCAAACCTTCAATCTCCATAATCCGCCCAGAAAAGACATTCTTCTTATTCTGTTTCGAGACTGTCAGCAAACCTTTTTGAATCGCCACATAGGGAATTGCATTCACAACATCCCTGAGCGTTACTCCCGGCCGCAATTCACCTTTAAACCGCACTAATACCGATTCCGGCATATCCAAAGGCATGACGCCCAAGGCAGCAGCAAATGCCACCAGTCCCGAACCAGCAGGAAAGGAAATTCCCAAAGGAAAACGAGTGTGAGAATCTCCGCCAGTTCCCACTGTATCCGGCAATAACATTCGATTCAGCCAGGAGTGAATAATGCCGTCTCCCGGCCGCAAAGCTATGCCGCCCCGCTGTGACATGAAATCGGGTAATTCATGGTGAGTTTTGACATCCACTGGCTTCGGATAAGCGGCGGTGTGGCAGAAACTTTGAATTACCAAATCGGCGCTAAATCCCAAACAAGCAAGTTCTTTCAATTCGTCCCGAGTCATTGGCCCGGTGGTATCTTGCGAGCCGACTGTTGTCATTACTGGTTCGCAAGATGTACCGGGACGAACGCCTGACAAACCGCAAGCTTTGCCTACCATTTTCTGTGCTAAAGTGAAGCCTTTTCCCGTATCTACTGGGATTGTGGGACGGGTAAAAATAGTGCTGGGTTCTAATCCTAAAGCTGCGCGAGTTTTGTCGGTTAAAGTGCGTCCAATTAATAGCGGAATTCGGCCACCGGCGCGAACTTCGTCTAGAATGGTATCGGGTTTGAGGGTGAAGGTGGAGATGATTTCTCCGGCTTCATTGGTGATTTCGCCTTTGTAGGGATGGATGGTAATTACCATTCCTGTTTCCATTTTGGAGACATCACATTCGATCGGCAATGCGCCGGAATCTTCAGCGGTATTGAAGAAAATCGGGGCGATCGCACTTCCTAAAATATAACCGCCACTGCGCTTGTTCGGCACAAACGGAATATCATTGCCAATGTGCCAGAGCACGGAATTAATCGCCGATTTTCGTGACGAACCGGTACCGACAACATCACCAACATAGGCTACGGGATGACCTTTTTGCTTCAAGTCTGCAATGGTTTGCAAAGCTCCTGGCATCTTACTTTCCAGCATCGCCAAAGCGTGTAGGGGAATGTCCGGCCGCGTGGTAGCATGAGGTGCAGGCGATAAGTCGTCAGTATTGGTTTCTCCAGGAACTTTGAAGACTGTAACGGTAATCGCTTCTGGCAAGACAGGACGGCCTGTAAACCACTCGGCATCCGCCCAAGAATCGACTACCTGTTTGGCGTAGGGATTGGTATCAGACAAAGCTATAACGTCGTGGAAAGCGTCGAATACTAACAACGTTTTGCTCAGTGCCCGGGCGGCGGTGGCGGGAATGGCGATTTCGGCAGTAGGATTGAGCAAATCGATTAAAGATTGGACGTTGTAACCGCCCATCATTGTCCCCAGCAGGTAAACTGCCCATTTGGGAGCAATTAAGGGGCTGTGGATTTCGCCTTTAGCAATGCCAGTTAAAAAACCAGCTTTGACGTAGGCGGCGCTGTCTACTCCTGGCGGGACGCGATCGCGCAATAATTCTATTAAGGTCTCTTCTTCTCCAGCCGGCGGATTTTTCAGCAGTTCACACAGTTCCGACGTTTGCTGGGCGTCTAGCGGCAGGGGTGGAATTCCCAAAGCGGCCCGTTCGGCAGCGGTACGGCGGTAAGATTCAAGCATTTCTCCTCTCTCCTCGGATAGTATTCGGTGGTTGTTTGTAGGTGACTTTACTTTTTAGATTAGGAGCTTCCGCTGCACATTGGGTAAAGTTCCTCGCCATACATCAAAACTTAACGCAACTTTAAAAACAGTAGATTTTCATACCAAAGACAGATGTGGTCTTTAACGGGAGAGCAGCGTATCAAACTTCAGCCGAGCAGTTTAGGGGCCTTCAGTTGCATAGTTCTGGTTAAGATTAATGTGTTGTGGGCTACTGTAGATCCTCCTCTGCATCTGAAATCGTCATTTACCAATAATCTGGACTGTTTTTAGTTCGTAGTTTGAAACCCTTGATTTTCCGTTGGTAGCTCGATTGGCGAATCGCCTTGAAACTTTTATTCTACGATTGCTAATTAAAAACCGTCCGCAGTATTGATTGACCACAAGTTTAAAAAAGTTGTCCTGCTAATGGATCGATTAAACAATGGAAAGTTTTATCCCTGAAAAGTCTGAAGACTGTCACGGCTGGGCCTCCAAGCCAGACTTGTACAAAGAGCTGCAAGGAACCAAAGAATTACTGCTGACGATAGCTAACTCGATGCCGATACCCTTGATCGTCAGCAGTCTGGCGGACGGTACAATTCTTTATAGCAATGATTTATGCCGTCAGGCTTTCGGGTTCACAGGATTCAAGTCGATCGACCGCCAAAAAGCCGAAATACTCTACCACAAACCAGCAGAGCGCCAGGAATTGCTGTTGCGGCTAGCCCGCAACGGACACGTCCGCGAGACAGAAGTCCGGCTTAAAAAAGCTGACGGCACGCTGTTTTGGGCAAGTGTATCGATGCGGTATCTGACATTGGTGTCGGGGAAAGCTGTTCTGTCGGTATTCAGCGACATTACTGATCGGAAGCGAGTGGCCGCCAAGGAGCAGGAATTGCTCACGTCAATTCACTCGCGGGCCCGCCAGCAAGCGGCCGTCGCTTACTTGGGGCAGCAGGCCCTGGCCGAAACAGATTTGTCCGCACTGATGGACAAAGCTGCGGTTTTAATTGCTCAAACCCTGGACGTTGATTATTGCCAGGTATTAGAACTGTTGCCCTCTGGTCATGCTTTTCTGCTGCGAGCGGGGGTTGGCTGGCAGCCGGGCCTCGTCGGCAGCGCTACTGTTGCCGCTTCTGCCCGATCGCAAGCAGGTTACACATTGCTAGTGGGCGAACCGACGATCGTCGAAGATTTGCGGGTGGAAACGCGCTTTAGCGAGTTGCCGCTACTGCATAACCATCGGGCAGTCAGCGGCGTCACTGTAATTATTCCCGGCAATCGGGGACTGGGGAGGAACTGGGGACAAGCAGAACCAGCGAACAGTTCATCCTCGCCCGCCTGGGGCATTTTGGGGGTTCATACCAGCCAAGGGCGGGTTTTCAGTCAAGATGACGTTTATTTTGTAGAAGCGATCGCCAACGTGTTAGCTGCGGCGATCGAGCGCATTATATCGCAAGAGCGCTTACAAATGATGGAACGGGCGATCGAAAGTTGCAGCAACGGCATTGCAATCACCGACGCAACCGTTGCAGATAATCCGATTATTTATGTCAATCCCAGTTTTGAGCGGATTACGGGTTATCGCAGAGACGAGTTAATGGGGAAAAATTGCCGATTTTTGCAGGGTACAGACACTGACACCCCCGCTGCCAAACAATTGCGAATTGCGATTGAAGAAGGCAGAGAATCTCAAGTTATATTACGCAACTTTCGGAAAGACGGCACTCCTTTTTGGCACGAACTGTCGATCGCTCCAGTTTACAACTCGCGGCGACACTTAACCCACTTTATTGGAGTACAAACAGACATTACCGACCGCCAGCGCTCGGAAGAAGAATTATTTTTAAATTCTCAAGCTTTAGCAGCATTTAGCGCTAATCTCAAACATTTGCATCGGATTACAACTTATCATTATCAAAACTTTGAAGAACTGGTTGACGATTATCTAACAGCAGGCTGTTTGATGTTTGGACTTTCTATGGGCATCATGGCTGAAGTTGACAACGAGACTTTTATTGTCAGAGCAGCGAAAAGCGATTTAGAATACTTCGTGCGAGGCTTAGAATTGAACCTCAGCGATACTTACTGCGCGGCAGTCATTAAACTTAACAAAACAGTTGCGTATTCTCATATAGGAGGAGATATTGAGATGCGCGAACATCCTGCTTATCAGAACTGCAAGGCGGAATCTTACATTGGGACGCCGATATTTGTTAACAATAAAACTTACGGCACTTTGAGTTTTAGTTCTCCAGAAATAAAGAAAAGAAAGTTCAAGTACGAGGAAATAGAAATTATAGAATTGATGGCTCAAAGTATTGGCAAAATTCTGGCGGTTCACCAAATGGAAGTCGAACGCCAGCAAGCTGAAAAAGAGCGATGCGAGTTAATAGTCTCTCTCAAAGAAAGTGAAGAACGCTATCGCCGTTTAGTAGAACTATCTCCCGAAGCGATCGCCGTTCACAGTCAAGGGAAAATCGCCTACATCAATGCTGCCGGCGCGAAACTCCTCGGTGCGAACTCTCCCGATGCGCTAATCGGCTTTCCCATATTGCATTTCGTCCATCCAAACTATGTGGAAATAGCCACAGAGCGCATTCGGCTAGTCGAGATAGAAAATCAGCCGATCGACCTTGCCGAACAAAAACTGATGAGGCTCGACGGACAAATAATAGACGTTGAAATGGCCGGCATCCCCGCTATTTATCAAGGCTCGACTGCTGGCCAGATTATTATCCGAGATGTCACCGAGCGCAAGCGAGTAGAACGGCAACTGCTGCACGGCGCTTTTCACGATGCGCTGACGGGTTTGCCCAACCGGGTTTTGTTCATCGACAGGCTAGGACAAGCCATCCGCCGATCCAATCAGTCCCCCGATTACAAATTTGGTTTACTTTTCCTAGATTTAGACCGCTTCAAAGTAGTTAATGATTCTTTAGGACACGTTTTAGGAGACAAACTGCTAATCGCCCTCGCGGAGCGACTGCAAACCTGCGTCCGGGTTTCTGATACCGTCGCCCGACTGGGGGGAGACGAATTCACCATCCTGCTAGACCACATTCAGAGCCTCAGTGACGCCACCCTCGCAGCTAAAAAGATACAAAAAGAACTGACGAAGCCGTTTCATCTCGAAGGACACGAAGTATTTACCACTGCTAGCATTGGCATTGTTTTCAGTCGAGGCGAAACCACCGCCAGTGGCGAATTAAATTCGTACACTCATCCAGAAGAATTCCTACGCGATGCTGACATCGCTATGTACCGCGCTAAAGCTTTGGGTAAGGCCCGCCACGAAGTGTTTAATTTGGCGATGCACGACCAAACTATGTCGCTGTTGCAGTTAGAAACTGACCTGCGGTTGGCTATTTTGGGCAAGGAGGAATTAGGAGAGAGCAAGGATCAATGTTCGCACTTTATTGTGCACTACCAACCGATTGTTTCGCTCGCCAGCGGTGCGCTCGAAGGTTTTGAGGCCTTGGTGCGCTGGCACCACCCTGTTCGGGGTCTAGTTCCGCCGTCTACTTTTATCCCTGTAGCTGAAGAAACAGGTTTGATCGTGCCTCTGGGAGCCTGGGTGTTGCGGGAAGCTTGTCAGCAATTGCGGATTTGGCAAGAAATGTTAACCGAGGAACAGGGAAGAAGTCCAATGGAAGTCGGAACAAGGCCCTGCGACTCCCTTCGGCTGCACTCAGGGCAAGTCGCTCAGGGTAACAAGAAGGAAGAAGGCGCTTTGACTTCGCTCAGGGTAACAAGAGGGAAGAGGGCAACAGGCAATGTAGGAGATTTAACTGATGTAACAGATACAGGGAGTGAGGAACACGCAACTTTTACTGACCGTAGCCGAAGTATTGGTCACAGGGAAGAAACAATCAGTAAAAAATTACCAATTCCCAGTTACCAATTCCCGATTAGCGATTTCCACTCATCTATTACCCATTCCCAATTCCCAATTACCAATACTTCGGCTACGTTCAGTACAACTTCCCAGGTACCAATTCCGAATTTTAAATTACCCATTATTGATCCTTCGCAATTAACAATGAGCGTCAATCTCTCTCCTAAACAGTTAGGTATGCCGAATTTAATCGATGAAATCGATGAAATTTTAGCAGAAACAGGCTGCGATTCGAGCTGTTTAAAATTGGAGATTACTGAAAGCGCGATCGTGGAAAATGTCAAGAAAGCCAATATTGTGCTAGCCCAATTAAAAGGTAGAAATATTCGATTGTCGATCGACGATTTCGGTACTGGCTATTCGTCTTTGAGTTACTTGCACCGTTTTCCGCTGGATACACTGAAGATCGATCGATCTTTTGTGAGCCGCTTGGGGGCTGTCGAAAACGGTGACGACGGGGGTCAGCCTTTGCAGATTGTGCGGGCGATCGTAACTTTGGCTCACAATTTGGGATTGAATGCGATCGCCGAAGGTGTAGAGACAGCCGAACAGTTATCACAGCTTCGAGAACTCGACTGCGAATTAGCTCAGGGATATTGGTTTTCTAAACCTTTGGACAGTTCTGCGGTGACAGAAATCCTGATAAATCTCAGTAATATAGCCATTATGGACTGAGTGAGGTACAGATTGATAAATAGTGCCTCACCCCGTGAAGACATTTTTGCTACAAACTCACAATCTCAAAACTGATGCACCAGGGAATAAATGGTACACCAAAATTAAATTTTCGGTGATAATATCAAATTTGTTAGCATCGGAATTCTTCATCTGCGTGAATCCGCATTAATCCCTTGTCATCTGCGATCCTAAAAATTCTCTTTTTTAAACCGCAGATGAGGGCAGATAAACACAGAGTAACGCAGATGAATGAGATCAATTCCGGTTGTACCGTCCGTGATTACTGATTGTTGACTAAATTTTACGTCCGACGACGATGCTACCGGAATTTATCTGGTTGAGAATTACAAAGCTGATGCACAGTAACACTTTCGCAATTGCCAATTGCCAATTAAAACTTACAACTTACCAATTCCCTATTAACAATTAGCTTTGAGGGGAATTTCGATCACCAATTCTGTACCCTGTCCCGGCGAAGAAGTGCATTTCAGCGACCCATTGTGTCTGTCTGTAACAATTTGATAGCTAATCGACAAGCCCATCCCAGTGCCTTTACCCACAGGTTTAGTGGTAAAAAATGGGTCAAAAAGCCGAGTGCCGACAGTCTCCGGTATTCCCGGCCCGTTGTCAGCAATCCGAATGATTACTTTGCCCGCTGGCGATATTTCAGTGCGGATGCGGATGTTGCTGGGCTTTTGCCGCATTTCCTCAGCAGAACGGCGCAGATCCCGTTCTTCCAAAGCATCCAAAGCATTGCTCAAGATGTTCATAAACACTTGATTTAACTGTCCGGCATAACATTCTACTAAGGGCAGTTGAGCGTATTCTTTAATCACCTCAATTTCTGGATGATTGTGTTTAGCTTTGAGCCGATGCTGCAAAATCATCAGGGTGCTATCTATGCCGTCGTGGATGTTGACTGCTTTCATTTCCGCTTCGTCCATGCGGGAAAATGTGCGGAGAGAAGCAACAATTTGTTGAATTCTGTCTGCACCGACTTTCATTGAAGAAAGCAACTTTGGCAAGTCTTTCATCAAAAAGTCGAGTTCAATATGGTCTACTTCCTCTTTAATTTCTGGGACTGGATCGGGATAGTGATTTTGGTAAAGTTCGATCAGGTGTAGCAAGTCTTGAGTATAGTCGTTGGCGTGGGACAGATTGCCGTAAATAAAGTTAACTGGGTTGTTGATTTCGTGGGCGACTCCTGCCACAAGTTGACCGAGACTTGACATTTTTTCATTTTGAATTAACTGTGATTGAGTGCTGGTTAATTTCTGCAAGGTTTGTTCTAATTCGAGAGCTTTATTGCGAGTTTGGGCGTAAAGATCGGCTTGGTTGAGAGCGATCGCCAATTGAACTGTAACCGCTTGCAACAATTCTACTTCGCTGTCGCTCCAAGGTCGTACAGCAGCGGAGTGGGCGCAGGTAACAACGCTCACTACTCCCGAAAGTGCCTGCATCGGAATTGCCAACACAGATCGGTAGCCCAGAGAGTTAAGAGACCTTCTCCAAACAGGGTCTGCGAGCGTTCCGACATCATCGATTTGCAGCGTTTCTAGACGCAAAAGCTCTTCTCCTATAGTGCCGAAGTCAGAAGCTTTATAGCAACCTATTAAATCGGGAAGTTCTCTTCTGCGAGATTCTTGAATAATTTCCCAAAAAGCCTCTTCTTGTTCGCGGCGGTACCAGGAAAAATAGCACCGATCGATGTGCATGAAAGCCCGAATTTCTTGGACGGCGACAGCAATAATGCTGTCGAAATCGAGGGAATTGCGGATTTGAGTAGTGAGGTTGTTGAGCAATTTTTCTCGCTCGGCTTGCTGTCTGAGTAGGGCTTCCGATCGCCTCAAGGCAATTTCTCCCCGCTTGCGATCGGTAATATCTTCAGTGACAGCTAATAGATATTGCGGTTTGCCATCAGCATCGAGTATTGTTGTTTTCTTGGTATGAAATATCCGCGTTTCTCCTTGCCTCGTTTCAATCTCTTCTTCGGCGATTTCTACAATGTGCCCGCTGTTGAGCACTTCCCTGTCTTTGGCGGTGAAAAAATCAGCTTGTTGTGTTGGGAAAAAATCGTAATCATTTTTGCCGATCACTTCTGCTGCACTGAAACCGAGTAACTGTTCAGCTACTGGGTTCCACAGAACAAACCGCAGGTCTTGGGCATCCTTGGCAACCACTCCTACGGGTATGGTTTTGAGTACGGACTCCATAAACTGTTGGGCGTGTTGGAGTTCTGCTTCTGCCTGTTTGCGATCGCTAATATCTCGGACGTTGGCAATGATGCTGAGATTCCCGTTGAGATTAATTCTGGACAGGGCCACTTCTGCATCAAAAGTTGAACCGTCGTTGGGACGCCTCGCTTTCCATTCCACGCGACCTGTTTCGCCGGCTAATACTCTTTCCCAAAGTTCTTCCATTTTCTCAATGGGATTGCTGCGTGTTGAATAGTCGTTTTTAATTGATAATTTTGTTGCTTGTTCCGGGCTCACTCCGTACATTTCTAACATTCGATTGTTGACATCGAGAATGTTTCCTTCTAAATCGTGAATGAAGATAGCATCGTAAACATTGTTAAATATCGTCCGCAGGTTTTGCTCGGAAACTTGCAGCGCTGCTTCTGCCTGTTTGCGATCGCCAATTTCTTGTTCTAATTGGGTGACTGCTTGGGAAAGTTCGGCCGTGCGATCGCTCACTCTGTCTTCTAACTCGACTGCTGCTTGCCGCAGTGCTGCTTCGGCGGTTTTTTGATCGGTAATGTCGATCACCGTACCGAACAGTTTTACCACCTTTCCGTTCACATCGGTTTCGGCTTTGCCCAGGGCGTTCACGTGTCGCAAGATGCCGTCGGGACGGTAAAGGCGAAAGTCAAACTCAAAAGGGATGCCTGTTGCGAGTCCCTGCTGCACTTGAGTTTGCCACAATTCCAAATCTTCTGGATGAATCAGAGCTACCTGTTCGGCTATGTTGGGCGCGATGGGGGCCGGTTCGAGCCCGAAGATGCGGAAAAGTTCTTCCGACCAAGTGAGGGTTTCGGTGGCTGCGTCAAGTTCCCAATTGCCGACATGGGCGAGTCTCTGGGCTTCTTTGAGCTGCCGCTGGCTGTTGCGGATGGCGGTTTCGGCAACTTTGCGATCGGTGATGTCGAGCAAAACTCCGCAAAATATTATTTCGCCGTTCTCGCTGCGGGTGGGCATGGAGTCGCCCTGCCACCAGCGAATCTCACCGTCGGGCTTGACTAACCGCCCTTCGTAGTGCCAGGGACAAAGATTTTCTACGGCTTCGTTGACGGAAGCGAGGTGGCTTTCCGAGTCTTCGGGGTGGATGCGACAAATGAATGTATTTAAGTCTCGCGTCATTTCTGCTGCTGTGACGCCCGTGAGATCGAAGATGCGATCGCTAACGTAGTCAACTTGCCAAACTCCGTCCCGGTTGCAAAACTGAAACAGAGCTCCGGGGATGGTGGCCGCGATCGTCCGGAACCGGGCTTCGCTGGCCGTGAGGGCGGCAAAAGTCTGGCGCAGTTCTGCCGTGCGTGCTTCTACTCTGCGCTCTAGTTCTGCGTTGGCGTGTTGTAAGGCTGCTTCTGCTCGCTTGCGATCGGTAATGTCGGTGGCTGTGCCCGTGGTGCCGAGGAAGTTTCCGGTTTCGTCGTAGAGGCCGATGGCGTTAAACATCAAATGTTTCATGCTACCGTCTTTGGCGATTTGGGTGGTTTCGTACTGGAAAATTGATTCTCCGGCAAACAGGCGGGCGAACACTTCTAAATCTTTCTGGCTTTGTTCTGGTGTCACAAAGTCGGAGAATGGCCGACCGATCATTTCTTCTGGTTCGTAACCGTAGATGTACTTAACTGCTGGGTTGACGAAGGTATAGCGCCCGATCGCATCGACCGACCAAATCATGTCTTGGGAGGTTTCTACCAGGCTGCGGTATTTGGTTTCGCTGGCTTTGACCGCTTCTTCTGTTTTTTTGCGTTCCGTCATGTCGCGGGAGACGCCGACAGTCATTACGATTGCGCCGTCTGCGTTGCGGATCGGTGTTTTGACGGTGCTGAACAGCCGCACTTCTCCGTCGTAGCGCGTCACCGGTTCTTCGGAAATTTGCAGAGTCTGTCCGCTTTCAAATACGAAGGCGTCATCTCTGACGTACTGGAGAGTATTGTCGGGATCGGCGAAAGGTGCGTCTACGATGCCTTGAAGTTCCTCTTCAGTCATGCCGTAATAATCGCGGAATGCTTGATTTGCCCAAACAATTTTGGATTTGGGGCCTTTGACTAATACCATATCGCCGATCGAATCGAGAATTTGGTGATATTTTTGCTCACTGTCGCGGAGTTTCTGCTGCGCGGATTCGATTTCTGCTATTTGCCTCTGGGTTTGCAAGTGCAGTTCGGCTTGGTAGATGGCAACTGCTAAATGGTCGCCTACTTGTCTGGCAAATTCGATTTCGTCTTCTTGCCACTGGCGGGGTTGACCGCAGGAGTGAATGCACAGCAATCCCCACAAATGTTGCCCTTGCAGTAGCGGTACGACTAAGTTTGCCCGGATTTGAAACCGCTTGAGGATTTTGAGGTGACAAGAGCTCAACCGGGCTTTGTAGATGTCCGTCACTGCTTGAACGTAACCTTTGGTGTAGTTGGCTGCAAATTGTTCGCCGAAGCAATTGTCGCGGACTCTGGTTCCCAAAGAGGGGCTGTATTGGGGCAGTACGTCTTCGGACACTACTTCGCCCTCATTCCATTCGGATTCGGGAAAGAAGCGGTAGATGGCGACTCGATCGGCATTTAGGAGTTGCCGAACTTCGGTGGCTGTGATTTTGAATATTGTTTCTAAGTCTAGGGATTCACGAATTTTGCTAATAACTCCCATCAGCGCCTGCAGCTTTTTGAACCAGGTTTGAGACTGCGTTTCTCTTTCTAGGTGAGCTAGTTTCTCGCGCAGGTTGCTGACTTCGTGATACAGGTATTCATGAAACATAATGATTTTTATTTAGTTATTTTGCGGTTGGTTATCGAGGTTGATGGCATCTCAATAGCGCTCTGCAAGTTGAGCCTGGTAACTCAAAAAGGCAAAGAACATATTCTCCTCATTCTGCTAGCACTTAGCAGCTACTCACACTGCATTTCCGTATTTTTTCGAGATTTGGAGGTCTAGCGACCATCTTAGCTCCCGTATATTTACTGAAAAAGTTGCATAATTTGCTACTACATTAATTGTCAATTAGTGGGAATAATGCCAACAAAACTTACACATAAACCCGGTTTCTTAACGTAATTAACTCAGGAGAACTCCGAAAGTGGAAACAAGAAACCTGGTTCCATTTCGCGAGCGGGAGGAGCGTCTCTGACTAATTTTGACATTTTTTTGTTCGCATTGGGTTGCAATTGTCACCTTTTTATTATTACCCCAAACTCGATTAATGGTTTCCTTGTGTTGGCGAGGGAATATCCTGTTGGTAACGCCTTTATTTGAATTTGTTTAAACTTAGGCGATCGCCTTTTCTAACGTTTTAAGTAATGCTCGATTTATCTCTCTTAAATGAGATTTTTTACAATCTTTAGGGTCAGCCGAAATTTTAGATATTTTTCCTTGCCTTCTCGTTATTTCATGCGAGGGATGGGATTTTTTAAACTGATTAAAATTCACCGAATCAGAGGTTTGTTTTCGGTCAAACAGTTGAGGTAGTTGTAGGCTGTGTTAAATGGGCTCAACTCAAGGGTGATTCCCTACCGCAACGAGCCCGCACGCGCGTTCGGGATAGCTTCCGCACGCGCGGAGACTTTTTGCCCGATTTTTGCGATTTTTGACAAGTGTAAAAATTTTAGATAATACAAATATTTAGGGTATCACATTTTGGGCTAAAGTAAAGGTGTTTCAAGCTTGATCAATAGAAATGGCGATCGCGAGGATTAAAGTTTGGGCAAAGTAAGGAGAAATTCCGTAGAAACTCGCATTTCGCTTTCTACCTTTAAAGTGCTACGGTGTTGTTAAACAATGCGAGCGCGAGTGAGAGATAATCCTAAACCGACTGCTTCTGCTGTTGGTTTAGTAGTAAAGAAAATATGGCAGATTTTTGCTTTAATTTCTAGAGAAACTCTAAGTAGGTAGGCGCTGTAAAACACAATTATGTTAAGGATTGTAAAGTATCCAAATGCCCTAAGCGTGGCTAAGTTAGCCCTGTTGACATATTGTTACATAGAGCGGTTTAATCCCGCTTACCTACTTAAGAGTATTCTCGCGCCGACCAAGTTTAACTGCTTTTGCTTGCCAGTTTTTGCGTTTTTAGCAAGTTTTTGAGAGGAAATTTTATATTTATCGATCGGTTCCTTGCTGCCATTTTTGGGCTTGTGAAATATAGCCTAACAAACATGATCAATAATATTAATCAAAGCGCGGTTGAAATCGGATAAGGCAACTTCCGACAGAGCGCTCGCACTTTCATACTCAATATAAATTATTATATTGAAGTGGCCAGCAGACTGCTGTGATCAAGGAATTGCTACAAGCTTAAGAAGCAGTTTTCAGCATCGCCCTGGCTTCCTCAATATTTTCGGCAACCAATTTGCCAGACTCGATAAAGGCTGCTCTTTCGGTATCGCTGAGTTCGAGTTCGACTACTTGTTCGACTCCCTGAGATCCCAAGCGGCAGGGAACTCCTAAAAAGATATCTTGCACACCGTATTCGCCGTGCAAATAAACGCAGCAAGGCAATAGTCGCGACTGATTAAATAAAATAGATTCTACCATCAAACAGGCAGAAGATGCGGGTGCAAAATAAGCACTACTAATCTTCATCAATTCGACAATTTCTGCGCCGCCGTGGCGAGTCCGCTGTACGATTCGATCGATCGCCCCAGCATCCATAAGTTGATTGATGGGAATACCGTTGACAGTGGAATAGCGAGGCAAAGGAACCATCAAATCGCCATGAGAACCGATGACAGTTGCATTGATTTCAGCAATTGAAACGCCCAATTCCATGGCAATAAAAGTTTCAAAGCGGGCGGAGTCGAGAACTCCCCCCATCCCCATGACTCGGTGTTTGGGCAAATCCGCAGCTTCCCAAGCTAAATAAGTCATGATATCTAGGGGATTGGTGATGACGATTAAGATTGCTTCGGGAGAATGCTCGATCGCCTGTTTTGAGGCTTCGGTGACAATTCGAGCATTGATTTTAATTAAATCTTCCCGATTGATACCGGGTTTGCGTGGCACTCCGGCGGCAATTACGATGATATTTGAGTTGGCCGTATCTGTATAATCATTTGTACCGACAATTTGGCGATCGTGGCGTTCCACTCCCCTAGCTTCCATCAAATCCAAAGCAACGCCCTGCGGCCAACCCTCCACAATATCTAGCAATACTACATCTGCCAGATTTTTCTCAGCAATTCGCTGGGCTAACGTACTGCCGACTTTGCCTGCACCAATAATTGATACGCGGTTTGATGGAGAATTCATTGGGTTTTAGGTTTTAGATTTTAGATTTTAGATTTTAGATTTTAGCAATCAGCTTAATTGGGGAAAGGTGCGCGGTGTGCACCCTTCGCTAAATTAAGAACAGTGATGTTTAGTTTTGGTGAGTTACTTAAAATCTTCGAGTTGGTCTACCCGCAGCCAAATATTGGGGGTGGGTACTTTGCCAAATTTGACGAAGGCATAGTCGCCGCGAACATCCATCACTTCGCCCTTTGTTTCAAATATATACGAGGAAAAGCGCTGGTCGCTGGCTTTGGCTTCTAGACTGTTTTCCAATTTTTCGCGTACAGCGCGAACTATACTGCCTTTCTTGATTGCCATAACTTGCTTTGTTTAGTTTAAAAAACTATACAAATTTTAATCTAGATTTGGCTGGAAAGGACTTCTTCTTTCTTCTGACATCTGGCACCATTCTCGCTTAACAGGATTTCCGGCCTGTTCCACAATAGTTCAATATTCTTGGGCGCTGGCTGTCCCGCCCGCCCCTGAAAACCTTATTGACAAGGGTACAAGATATCAGTTCTTCCTTCTTCCTTCTTTCCTCTCCCGCCTTCTTCCGTCTTATTCCTTCTTCCTTCTTCCTGACATCCGTTACATCCGTCGAGCGAATCCGTTGCCGAACTTCCTTCTGCTTATTGCTGACACGCGGGGCAAAAATGAGTCGATCGCCCTGCTAATTTTATACGTTCGATGGTTGTGGAGCAAGTGCGACAGGGTTGACCGGCGCGATTGTACACCCAAGCGACGCCGCCGTAGTTGCCGTTGACACCTTGGACGTTGAGAAAATTGCTAAAAGTGGTGCCCCCGGATTCGATCGCCTTCTGTAAAACTTGAATAATAGCTGTATGGATGCGCCCAATTTGCTCTGCGGTCAAATCCGCGCACAGAGTTGTGGGCATCACTCCCGACAAAAACAAAGTTTCGTCTGCGTAAATATTGCCCAAACCAGCTATCAGTGCCTGGTCTAGCAAAGCTGTTTTTATGGGTCGCGCCCGCCGGTGCAGCTTGCGGGCCAAATATTCTGTTGTAAACTCCTCGGAAAACGGTTCGGGGCCTAAGAGTTTCAGACCGATTACTGTGCTGGAAATCTCGGTTTCTGCGGGCACGTACCACATTTGCCCGAAGGTGCGCTGGTCTACAAACCGCAATTCTTGGTTCCCTTCAAAGAATAGCCGCACTCGCGCGTGTTTTTGCAGGGGTTCGGCTCGGTTCACCCACAGCAGTTGCCCGGTCATCCGCAGATGAACGCCCAACCAGCCGGCTTTTGAAGGAAGGAGGAAGGAAGAAGGAAGAGGGGAAGAGCTTGGAGTTTGAGCCCTAAATTCTCCCCCTTTCCCTTTCTCTCTTTCTCCTTCTGGGAATTGAGATAGTTCTGCCAGGAGGTATTTGCCGCGTCTGTACCAGCGGGCGATCGACTTTCCTTTGAGTTTCGTCAAAAAATCGGTCGCAGAGATTGAGCGGGCGATCGTGCTGTTTAGCAACACGTCCCCGTCCAAAATTTCTTGATCGAGGGTTGCTTGATTCAAACCCCGGCAAATAGTTTCAACTTCTGGCAGTTCTGGCACAATTAGCGTTGTTCTGTTCCTTGACCTTGAGGCGAACCTTCGACGGTGCCGGGCACTTCGGCGCCCGGTTTGCTGTCCGTCGAAGTTTTCGGCTGCGAGGGGGCTCCTCCGCTGCCGGTTTTCCGAGTTTTCTCGTCGAGCGTGGTTTGTTTGCCGCCGGAAGCTACAGCAGTCGCTGTTTTCGCTTTTGCTTTGGGTGCTGCCACTTCCACTAATTCGCTTTCGGCGTAGTTGTTGGTGTTGACGCCTGCATAATTTACGGTGTTAAAGCGAACGATAACTGGGTATTTAATGCCGCTTTGGTCTACCGTAGCAACGGTGCCCACTTCTTGATACCAGTAGGATTCTTTGCGGAGAATCCGGACTGTTGAACCGCGTTGAACCATGAGCTTTTTTTCCTTTGCGATGAATAAACGGATCAAGCCATTTTTTTTACTCTAGTCGATCGCGCGGCGCATTTAAAGTCTGCAACGAATTTTTTACCTTCCGCGCCGTTTTTTGTCTGCTTTTTGTAAAGAAAAGTAAATACTTTGGTAGGGCGATCGCTACCGTTGCAAAATAAATAAACTCACATTATCCGTCAAATAAAAGCAGTGCGAGCGAGTTGAAAAAAAACTTTACAAATAGTTGTGAATTGCTACAGTTAAAAGTTCTGCGAAATTCTGATAAGTAATGACTGAACCTCACGCAACAGTAATACTCGCGATCAGCGCTGACGGTAAAATAGCAGATGCAGTACGATCGCCCGCGAGATTCGGTTCTGCCAACGACAAAGCCCACCTCGAACAGCAAGTAGCAGCAAGCGACGCCGTTTTGTTCGGCAACGGCACGTTACAGGCTTATGGGACGACGAAGAGAGTGATTTCGCCGGAATTGCTCAAACAGAGGGAACTGCAAGGGAAGCTCCCACAACCGGTGCAAATTGTGTGTTCGCGATCGTCCCAATTTGACCCAAACTTGCGATTTTTCCAGCAACCGGTACCTCGCTGGCTGCTGACGGGGCAAGACAGTAGGGAAACGGCATTGCCATCTCCCTACCCGATGACAAACAGTAAGTTCGATCGAATTATCTATGCGAAAACCGCAGGTGGACAGATTGATTGGATTGATGCGTTTCAACAGCTAGCAAGCTTCGGTATCAAACGCTTGGCGATTCTGGGAGGGGGAAAACTCGTAGCGTCTGTGCTGGCTGCAGGCTTGGTAGACGAACTGTGGCTGACGGTGTGCCCGTTAATTTTGGGCGGGGCGGATGCACCGACACCAGTGGAGGGAGAGGGTTTTTTGGCAGATTTAGCTCCAAAATTGGAGCTTTTGACGGTTAAACAGGTGGGACAAGAGGTATTTTTGCATTATCGGGTCGATCGAACTAACTGAAGCTCAAACGTAATCGGAGACTAGGGTTTGACGATTAAGCCCTCCGATCCCCCCTAGCCCCCCTTAAGAAGGGGGGAACCGGAGGCGATCAAAGTCCCCCTTCTTAAGGGGGATTTAGGGGGATCGGGTTTTGGACAAAAGCGAGATTTGTCAGGTTTCAAGGTTCAGTTGACACCAGTTGCCATTCAGCTTTCCCAGCGATCGAAGAATTGTATTAACTTAAATGAAGTTCGATCGCTCTACGCTCAAATCTCCCTATGCTGAAACAGCCAAAACCTGAATATTCTGTAGCCTGGATTAGCAAAATAGGCGAAATCCCGCAAGCGTCGTGGGATGCCTTGGCGATGCCACTAAAAACTCCATTTCTGGAATGGGATTGGCTGAACAATCTCGAAGTATCGGGCAGTGCAACAGGTAAAACCGGTTGGCTACCGCATCACTTAACAGTCTGGCGAGACAAACAGTTGATTGCTTGCGCGCCACTTTATGTCAAAAGTCACAGTTACGGGGAATTTGTATTCGATAATCAGTGGGCGGATTTAGCCCAACGTTTGGGTGTTCACTATTATCCCAAATTGATGGGAATGACGCCGTTTACTCCGGCTGAAGGCTATCGGTTTTTGATTGCCGAGGGGGAAGATGAAGACGAGTTAACGGCAGTAATGGTAAGCGCGATCGACCATTTTTGCGATCGCCACAATATCTCCGGCTGCAATTTCCTTTATGTCGATCCCGAATGGCGGCAGCGCATGGAACGCCACGGTTTCAGCAGTTGGCTGCACCACAGTTATATTTGGCAAAATCAAGGCTATCAAAATTTTGACAATTATTTAGGCGCATTTAATGCCAACCAGCGCCGCAATATCAAACGCGAACGCAAAGCAGTCGATCAAGCTGGTTTGTTGATAAAAACGCTGACGGGCGATGAAATTCCCCAAGCCATGTTTGCTCAAATGTATGCTTTTTATGAGAATACTTGCGACAAATTTGGTTGGTGGGGAAGCAAGTATCTGACTAAGCGATTTTTTGAACAGTTGCACCACAATTATCGCGATCGAGTTTTATTTGTAGCCGCCTACGACAAGGAAGATGACAGACAGCCTGTGGGTATGTCTTTTTGTTTGTATAAGGGCGATCGACTGTACGGGCGTTATTGGGGAAGTTTGCAGGAAATCGACTGCTTGCACTTCGATGCTTGTTACTATACGCCGATCGAATGGGCGATCGATCGGGGCATCCAAAGCTTCGATCCGGGTGCCGGCGGGCGGCACAAAAAACGGCGCGGCTTTCCAGCTACGCCAAATTATAGTTTGCACCGATTTTATAACAACCGTCTGGCCCAAATTCTCAAGTCTTATATCGGTCAAATTAACGAAAGAGAACAGCAAGAAATTGATGCAGTAAACGAGGATTTACCTTTTACTAAGTTACCTCCTTTGTTACTCGGCGAGTGACGGTTGACTGGGAATTTGGAATTGGAAATTGGGAATTAGTAACAGCCCATCGGTGTCAACATAATACTAAAACCCTGTGTATATCTCGTTTGTATCGAAGTTTCGATACCCCTAAATCCCCCTTAAGAAGCGGGACTTTGAAGGCTCTTTCCCCTTTATTAATGGGAGTTAGATGGGAGGTAAGAATAGTCTTGTCCCCCCCCTTATTAAGAGGGGTTAGGGGGGATCGCAACTAAACTATAAACGATATTTATTATGGATTTGAGTCTTAAGTTGACACGAATGGTAACAGTCAACAGTCAACAGTTAAACTAATTCAAAATTACCTTGCCATCTTCCTGAATTTGCAACGATTTTGTATCAGCGTCCAACTCAGTTGTCGCGCCGAAACTGACTTGCAACATTCCCGGCATCGCGGTTGCTTGGGGGCGAACTAGCACCAATCCGCCGTCTGGGCGCTGATAAGTGAGGGTGATTGGCACTTTGAGGGCTTGAAGCAAAATTTCAGATTGTTCGCCCAGAGTGCGCGGCTGGGTCACGCCTACGATTTGATAATTGATGACAGCATTGGTGGTATTCACCAGTTTAATTACTATCATGCCTTCGGCAGGCGTAACTCGCGCACTGGGCATGGGGAAGCGGGCAGGCGCGTCTGTTGGTGTAGAGGGCATCCCGCTGAGGCCCGGACTCGCAGCCGGAGTTGGTTCGCTGACGGGCTCTTCAGTGGCTGCGGGAGTCTCTGCGGGTTGGGAAACGGGTTTTCCTTGTTGGGGCGGGGGGCCGCCGGCTTGGGAAAGTGTTGCGAGACTAACGAGTAAACCCCCGCAGGTGGCTGCTAGCAAGCTGATTTTTTTTAACGGTAGATTGTGGCGAAACATAAATAACTCCTCACAAGTTCGATCGAGGTTTTCCAACAAAGTTCATGTTAATCTATGCGGGAATTGAATTTTAATAGCTTGGTTTGGGCCCAAGGTAGAAAGAATCAGGCTTGAGGGGTAAATTTTGTGATTAACCTTTCGAGGGCGTACAGGAAGAGGGGAAGAGAGGAAGTTTAAAGGCGGATTTGTGTCCGAAGAAAAAAACGAAGCAATCTCCGGGGCTATTTTTCATCGTTTCTGCTTAAGTCCTGTTTTTTTTATTAACCGCAGAGGGCGCTGAGGGCACAGAGGAAGAGGGGAAGAGGGGATTTTTAGACGCGAGATGCTTCGGATTTGTGGGCGGGGAGGGTGACGGTAACGGCTGTACCTCGATCGACTTGGCTGTCAATGCGGATTTGGCCACGGTGATTTTCGACAATTGCCTTGGCGATGGCTAATCCCAAACCGGAACCAGCGGCGCTGCGGTGGGTTCGGGCGGGATCTGCGCGGTAGAATCGATCGAACAAATGCGGCAGGGCTTCTGCGGAAATTCCGATGCCGGTGTCTGTTACTTTTATTTGCAGCGCTGGATTTAAGATCGGCGAATTTCTTTTGTGTTTACCTGCGAGTTGCAATTCTACTTCAATTTGACCGCCAGAGGGCGTGTACTGCACGGCGTTGCTGACGAGATTGGTAAACAGTCGGGCTAGTTGATCCCAGTCGCCCAACAGTGTAAAGTTGTCCTCAGCGTTGGGCAGATCGACAATTTCCAAAGAAAGAGAGAGATTTTGGGTTGTGGCGATCGCCTGTTGTTCTTCAATTACCTCCATCAGCAAAGCATCGAGGGGAACTTCAATCCACTGCTGTTGCACGATACCGCTGTCTTGTCTGGCTAAAAACAGCAAATCGTCCACCAAGCGCCCCAAACGGCGGGTAAGGCGTTCGATAACTTGTAGCTGTTGATGTTGCTGAGGTTCGATATCCGGTTCCGCCAAAGCTACTTGGACGTTAGTTTGAATAGTGGCGATCGGATTTCTGAGTTCGTGAGAAGCATCAGCAGTAAACTGTTTGAGACGCTGATAAGATTCCCGCACAGGTTTCATAGCCAATCCCGACAGCAGCCAGCCAATAGTCGCCACGCAAATTAGAGTTAAACTCGCGCCCAAAATCAAATCGAGAATTAATTGGCGGATGGGTTTTGTCACTTCAAACCAAGGATGGCTAACTCGCAAATATCCCAGAACTTGGCGGCCGATTTGTACTCGCTGCGTTACTTGTCTGAGGGAATAGTTTTGAGTTGTCCGAATGCTAATTGGTTTGGTAGAAACGCGATTTGTATTTTGTGCGATCGACTTTTCACTACCTAAATTTAGATTTTCCTGCCCACCTGCATTCAAACCGCCATCAAAATCTCTTCTTTCTCCCCTCTGCGCCCTCTGCGTCTCTGCGGTTAAATCCCTCTTCCCTCTACCCATTAAATCCGTGACATCCCGTACATGGCCTGTTGCCAAACTTTTTTCGACCTGATTTGTACCCTCAAACTGCAACTTATTATTAATTATCCAAACTGTTTCACCGGTGCGGTTAGCATGAATGGGAATATTCAGGGGTTCCGATAAAGTAGACCACAGCAATTCGCCCGTAGGACTGAACCATTCTAAATCAATGTGGTCGTCTTCTACAGCATCGGTGCTATCTCGAAAACTGGCTTGAATATTAACTTGCAATTTATTTTTTTTATCGTGGGTATTAGGCAAACTTAGCGGCTCTATAACGAGAGTTCGCTCTATTACTTCTACAACATGATTGAGGGTGTCATCAATGCGATCGATCAAAGTAGTGCGGACGTAGAAATAGAAACCCGTGGCAAATACAAGTAACAATACAGCAGTAACGGCAGTGTACCAAATAGCGAGGCGGCGGCGGGTAGCTTGAAACATATTGCGAAGGAAGTTCGGCAACGAATTGTGTAATAGATTCAACAGATTTAACCGATTTAATAACTATAACCTTCTTCTATTATTTTCTTCTCTTCTTCTCTTCCTGCGTGTTCTTTGCGCCTTCCCGGTTCTTAAAAAAAGCCTTGCTCGCAAAATATTCCAAAAAACTCTAACAACTTTCCATTTTTGATACTTCAGGCAGATGTGGAGGTAGCTGTCAGTGTAGTAGTCTAATCGCGAAACTTTTTAGGTAAAAGCCTGTGAACAAATTTTTATTTCGAGCCGCGATCGGACTATTAATGGCATTTTTTGGGGCAATTACCTATTTTACAAACGACGTACAAAATCCCGTAACAGGAGAGAGACAGCGGGTGCAGCTTTCTCCCCGCCAGGAGATAGTTTTGGGATTGCAGGCGCGAGATCAAATGGCAGCCAAGCACGGGGGGCTTTATCCCAGCCAAAGTATTCAGCAGTATATCGATCAAGTAGGAGCACGAGTTGTCAACGGTTCGGCGGCGAAACAAGCAGGTTATCCGTTTGAATTCCACCTGCTGCGAGATGCCCAAACTGTCAATGCTTTTGCTTTACCGGGGGGACAAGTTTTCATTACTGCGGGGCTGCTGCGCCGGCTAAATTCCGAGGCTCAGTTGGCCGCTATACTAGGGCACGAAAGCGGTCACGTTGTCGCCCGCCACGGTGCGGAACACTTGGCAAAACAGCAGTTGGGCAGGGCTTTGGTAACGGCGGTTGGGGTGGCTACTAGCGACGATCGCGGGGGTGGTCAGCAGGCAGCATTAATTGCTCAAGCTGTCAATCAAGTTGTCGGTTTGCGGTACGGTAGGTCTGACGAACTTGAGAGCGATCAGCTCGGTTTTCGGTTTATGACGGAAGCGGGTTACGATCCTAGAGGAATTGTTGAGGTAATGCAAATCCTCGGTGCTGCTAGGAAGGGCGAAGCGCCGCCGGAGTTTTTGAGTTCTCACCCCAACCCTGAAAACCGAGTTCAAAAGTTGCAAGCTTTAATCGCGCAAAATTACCCTAACGGCGTTCCAGCTAATTTGGTGTCTGGACGCGAGGAGTTTGCTAAGAATTTGTCTGGCGGTTAGCAATAATTGCATAGGGCTTTACAAAAGTTATTACTAAAGGCGGATCTAAGTTCGGCTGGGAGTTGGCACGATCGACTTAATGAGCGATCGAGCAATTGGAAAGTTGAAAACCATGATTCAATCTTGGATGATTATCGGCGGCGTGACTTTCTCAGTCGCGTTCGGTACTCTGTTTTTTAAACTGCGCGATATTAACTGGGCAGTCAAACTTGAAAGACCGGATTGGATGTTTTTTGAGCCTGCTATTCCGTTAATTTGGACGGTGATTTTTGCTTGCGGGGCCGGCAGCGCTACTTTCGTGTGGGAACAGGAGCCAGGGAGCATTAAAACATGGTTGTTGATGGCTTTGTACTTGCTTTTAGAAATTGTCACAGTTGCTTATATTCCCGCTACTCTCAGAGCCAAAAGTCTCAAAGTAGGGACAATTTTGGGAGGGGCTGGCGAGATTTTGGGAGTTGTGCTGGCGTTGGCTGTTTTGCCGATTTCTCAAAGCGCCGCTTTGTTACTTTTGCCTTACGCGATTTGGGGTGCGATCGGCACTTATACTACTTGGGAAATGATTCAGTTAAACCCAGAAGCTGCATAAATATTCGGTGATATTCGGCGCACCCTACAGACTATAACCCTCTTCTCTTCTCTCCCTTTGTGTCCTTAGCGTCTTCGCGGTTCGTTAAAAAAAACATTGTTAATAATAGCAAATCCGTGCTAGCGGGTTAACCCACCCGAAAAAGTGAGGAAATCCGCTTAACAGTGTGTGGGTATTTGATGAGAAAATAGATGAATAAAACAGCGTTAAATCAAAGGATGACAGTTATCAATGGCCATTAAAGACCAGCCCCAAGCACCTCGTTTTCGACAAATTAGCAATGTCTTGTTATTGCTCTCAAGTTTGTTTTTGCTGGCAAACATCTTTTTACCCAATTTGTTCGGCCCCCAAATTCCGCAAGTGCCTTACAGCTTGTTCGTCCATCAAGTACAAGAACAAGATGTAGTCAGAGCTTCAGTAGGTCAAAATGAAATTCGCTACCAACTCAAAGGCGAAGGTGACAAACCCGGTCAAGTGCTGTCAACTACGCCAATTTTTGACCTGGAACTGCCTAAACTTTTGCAAGAAAAAGGCGTTGAATTTGCGGCAACTCCGCCGGCTAAAAATGGCTGGATCGGCAGTGTTTTAAGCTGGGTGGTTCCGCCGCTGATTTTTGTGGCGATTTTTCAATTTTTTATGAACAGACAGGGTGGCGGACCGCAGGGTGCGCTGTCGCTCGGCAAAAGCAAGGCTAAGGTCTATGTAGAAGGCGAATCGGCTAAAATTACTTTTGCTGATGTGGCTGGAGTAGAAGAAGCTAAAACTGAATTAGTCGAAGTTGTTGAATTCCTGAAAACTCCTGACAGGTTTACGGCAATTGGCGCGCGAATTCCGAAAGGCGTGCTGTTAGTCGGGCCTCCGGGAACTGGCAAAACGCTGCTAGCAAAAGCAGTGGCTGGTGAAGCTGGCGTGCCGTTTTTTAGCATATCGGGTTCGGAGTTTGTGGAACTGTTTGTAGGTGTTGGTTCTGCAAGAGTTAGAGATTTATTCGAGCAGGCTAAGAAACAGGCTCCTTGTATTATTTTCATTGATGAATTGGACGCGATCGGCAAATCTCGTAGCAGTAACGCTAGCTTCGGTGGGAATGATGAACGCGAACAAACTCTCAATCAATTATTAACTGAAATGGATGGTTTTGCGGCGGGCAATACTACGGTAATTGTGCTGGCTGCAACTAACCGCCCGGAAAGTTTGGATGCTGCTTTGTTGCGCCCTGGTCGTTTCGATCGCCAAGTTTTAGTCGATCGTCCGGATTTATCCGGCCGCGAAGCAATTTTGAACATTCACTCTCAAAAAGTGAAGTTGGGCCCGGATATTGACTTGAAGGCGGTCGCCACTCGCACCCCCGGTTTTTCGGGCGCAGATTTGGCAAATTTGGTCAATGAAGCTGCCTTGCTAGCTGCTCGCAACAAGCGCCTAACTGTAGCTCAGGAAGACTTTTATGAGGCGTTTGAGCGCGTTGTCGCTGGCTTGGAAAAGAAAAGCCGGGTGCTCAACGAAAAAGAGAAAAAGATTGTGGCTTACCACGAAGTCGGCCACGCGATGGTGGGTGCTGCGATGACTGGCGGCGGCGAAGTGTCAAAAATCTCGATCGTCCCGCGCGGTATGGCTGCACTGGGTTACACGTTGCAAGTACCGACTGAAGACCGTTTCTTGTTGGATGAATCGGAACTGCGCGGTCAAATTGCGACTTTGTTGGGCGGGCGATCGGCTGAGGAAGTCGTGTTTGGTAGCATTACTACTGGCGCTTCAAATGACTTGCAAAGGGCGACGGATTTAGCTGAACGGATGGTGACAACTTACGGGATGAGTAAGGTTTTGGGGCCTCTAGCTTACGATCGAGGTCAACAATCAATGTTCCTCAACGACGGTATGGGAAATGCCCGCCGTGCAGTAAGTGCTCAGACTGCTGAGGCGATCGACCAAGAAGTGAAGGAAATTGTCGAAACTGCACATCAGCAAGCTTTGGATATTCTGAAAGCAAATCGAGAATTGTTGGAAACAATTACGCAGAAACTGTTGGAAACTGAGGTGGTGGAAGGTGACGCGCTTCGCGAATTCCTCCGTCAAGTGCGGCCTTTAGATAAAGTCGCGGCTTGAGGTTAATAGGGTTTAATTAAACCGCAAATGAACGCAGATGATTCCAAATCATCTGCGTTTTGCGATCGCACTCCACGATGAGCCGACTGAAACAGACAACGGCAAACGGACAAACCCGCGTTTGTGCGATCGCAAGTAATCGTATTAAGGGAGAGCAATCACAGGGCGCTCTCCCTTCGCACCAAATACCTTCTGACTGCCATTACAGTATAATTGGTGAATATGACATAGTAAAAATTGTACAGAAATCATGACTACTATCGAGCTACAGATTTTTCAAACTGTCGTCAAGATGCCAGAATCTCTCAAACAAGAGATAAGCTGATACGCAGCTAGATTGTATAATATAAATATAAAATAAGCGCTCATTAGTTAGAATGTATGCCAGCCAA